>NZ_JBHXEM010000044.1:0-60946 GCF_042724755.1 Kitasatospora sp. NPDC127067
ACTCCCAGGTGCCACGCACCGCGAAGTCGGCCTGCTCCTGACGGAAGGGGGTGGCGCCGCTGTCCGGCCGGTATCCGGAGCGGGCCACGCGGCGCGGCGACCACCGAGGACCAGATCAAGTACTCGTGGAACTACGCCCTGCTGGTCTCCGAGGGCCCCTCCACCCGCTCGCTGGTGCCCGCGCCGATGCTGCGCGGCATGGCCGACGGCCGGCTGGTCCGGTTCGAGGAGATCACCCGCTGCCCGCTGGAGGTGCAGGACTCGCTGCTGTCCCTGCTCTCCGAGCGCGTGGTGGCGATCCCCGAACTGGACGGGCCGGAGGGGATGGTCTTCGCCAAGCAGGGCTTCAACGTGATCGCCACCGCCAACACCCGCGACCGCGGGGTGAACGAGATGAGCGCGGCGCTCAAGCGCCGGTTCAACTTCGAGACGGTCTTCCCGATCCCCGACCTGGACACCGAACTCGCCCTGGTGGAGGCCGAGTCCGCGCATCTGCTGCGCCGCTCCGGGGTGGCCGCCGCGCCCGACCGGGACCTGCTGGGGGTCCTCGTCACCACGTTCCGCGAGCTGCGGGCCGGTGAGGGCGGTGACCGCCTGTCCGCGGTGATGAGCACCGCGGAGGCGGTCTCGGTCGCCCACGCGGTCGGACTGCGCGGCTGGTACCTGCGCGGCGAGTCCGGCAACGCGGCCGACCTGGTCGCCAGCCTGGCCGGCACCGCCGCCAAGGACAGCCCGGAGGACCTGGCCCGGCTGCGCCGCTACCTGGAGCAGCGGGTCCCGCGGCGGCGCGGCCCGCACTGGCACGCCGTGCACGAAGCCCGCCACCTGCTGGCCGGCTGATGCCCGCGGTCTTCCTCGGGGTCCGCCACCACTCCCCCGCCTGCGCCCGTCTGGTGGCGGACACCGTCCGACGGCTGCGGCCCGCGTACGTGCTCGTCGAGGGGCCGGCCGACCTCAACGGCCGCCTGGACGAGCTGGCCCTCGGGCACGAACTGCCGATCGCCGTGTTCAGCCACTACCGCGACGCCGAGCGCACCGCCACCACCTGGACGCCGCTGTGCGACTACTCGCCCGAGTGGGTGGCACTGCGGGAGGGCCGGGCGGCCGGCGCGGAGGTGCTCTTCGTCGACCTGCCGTCCTGGCACCCGGCGTTCGAGCTGCGCGCCAACCGGTACGCCGACGCGGAGGCCCGGTACGCCGAGGCCACCGCCCGGCTGTGCTCGCGCTTCGGCACCGGCTCGGTGGACGCCCTGTGGGACGGCCTGTTCGAGGTGGCACCGGCGGACGGGCTCGCCGGGCGTCTGGACGCCTACTTCGACCTGGTCCGCGGGGACGCCGAGGCGGACGAGGGCGACCGGGCCCGCGAGGCGTACATGGCTGCCTGGATCCGCGCCGTCCTGGCCGAGGCGGGACCAGCGACCGTGCTGGTGGTCACCGGCGGCTTCCACACCCCCGCGCTCCGCACCCTCGCCGAGCGGCCCGCGGAGGTGCCCGGCCGGCCCGCGCTGCCGGCGCCGCGACCCGGCGCGGTGTCCGGCAGTTACCTGGTGCCCTACTCGTTCCGGCAGCTGGACGCCTTCGCCGGCTACCAGTCGGGCATGCCCTCGCCCGCCTACTACCAGCGGCTGTGGGAGGACGGCCCCGAGGCCGCCGCCGACCATCTGCGGCAGTCCGTGGTGTCGCGGCTGCGCGGGCGCCGCCACCCCGTCTCCACGGCCGACCTGGTCGCCGCCGCCGCGCTCACCGGCGGCCTGGCCGCGCTGCGCGGCCACCCGGTGCCGGCCCGTACCGACGTGCTCGACGGCCTGGCCGGCGCGCTCGTCAAGGACGACCTGACCCGGCCGCTGCCCTGGTCGGAGCGCACCCCGTTGGCGCCCGGCAGCCACCCGGTGGTGGTCGAGATGGTCGCCGCGTGCAGCGGCTCCCGCACCGGGCGGCTGCACCCGGACACTCCGGCCCCGCCGCTGGTCCACGACACCGCCGCCCGGCTCGCCGCGATCGGGGCCACCGGCACCCGCCCGCTGACCTGCGACCTGACCACCGAGGACGGTCTGACGGCCAGCCGGACCCTGCACCGGCTGCGCGTCCTCGGCGTGCCCGGCCGCCACCGCACCGCCGGACCCGCCCACGGCGCCGACCCGGTCACCACCGAACGCTGGGAAGCCGGACCGGACACCGGCCGCGACGCCGCCCTGATCGAGGCGGGCGCGTACGGCGCCACCCTCGACGAGGCCGCCGCCACCGTCCTCGCCGAGCGGGCCCGTACCACCGGGCCCACGGACACCGAACTCGCCGCCCTGCTCCTCGACACCGTGCTGTGCGGCGCCACCGCCCTCACCGACCGGCTCCTGACCGCGCTCACCGCCGTCCTCGCCCGCCACCCCGACCCGGGTGCCCTCGGCTCCGTCCTCGCCACCGCGCTCGGCCTGTGGCGGCACGACCGGGTGTACGGCACCGCCCGCAGCCCGCTGCTGGCCGCCGTCGTCGACGGCGCCGTCACCCGCGTCCTGTGGCTGGTCGAGGGCGCGCACGGCCGCTCCGGCACCGACCCGGCGCGCCTCGCGGCCCTCGCCGCCGTCCGCGACGCGCTGTGCCACGCCCCCGACCTGCTCACGGTCACCCCCGAGGACGCCGCCGCCCTCGCCCTCCGCATCGCCCGCGACCCGCACGCCCCCGCCGACCTTCGCGGCGGCGCCCACGGCCTCCACCTCGCCCTCACCCCCACGGCCGATCCCGACCTCGCCTCCGCCGCCCTGCACGCCGCGGGCGACCCCGGCGCGCTCGGCGACTGGCTGGCCGGCCTGTTCGCACTCGCCCGGGAGGAGGTCACCGCCGACGCGGGCGACGGCTCCCTGCTGGCCGCCGTGGACTCCGTCCTCGCCGAGCTCACCGACGCCGAGTTCCTCATCGCCCTCCCCGCCCTGCGTCAGGCCTTCGCCTGGTTCCCGCCGCGCGAGCGCGAGCGGATCGCCCGCCGTCTGATCGAGCGTCGCGGCCTGCGCGGCTCCGCCCGCGCCCTGCTCCGCACCACCGCCGACCCCGTGCACCTGGCCGCCGCCCGCGCCCTGGAGGAGAACGTGACCGCCCTGCTCGACCGCCACGGCCTGCGGAGTGCCCGGTGACCGCGCCCGAGCCCACCCCCGCAACGGCACCCGACCCCGCCCTGGAGCGCTGGCGCCTGGTCCTCGGTTCCCCCGCCGAGCCCTGGACCGGCAGCCCGGGCGCCGACGGCGCCGCCCGCGACGCCGCCCTGGAGTGGCTGTACGGCCGCGACGAGGACCTCGACCGCCGCGGCATCCGCGGCGCCGGCGCGGAACCGTCCCGGGTCACCGCGGTCGACTGGCTGGACGACATCCACCGGCTCTTCCCCCGCGAGACGATCGAACGCCTGGAGCGCGACGCCGTCGAGCACTACGGCATCGACGAGATCGTCACCGACCCGACCGTCCTGGAGCGGGTCGAGCCGAGCGCCGCCCTGCTGCGCGCCGTGCTCCGCACCAAGCACCTGATGAACGAGCAGTTGCTCGGCCAGGCCCGCCGCATCGTGGCCGCGGTGGTCCGGCAGCTGATGGAACGCCTCACCCCGGAGCTGCGCCAGGCGTTCACCGGCGCCCGGTCCGCCCGCCCGAGCCGCCGCCCGCTCGCCCGCGACTTCGACTTCCGCCGCACCGTCCGGGCCAACCTCGGCCGCTACCGGCCCGCCGAGCGGCGGATCCTGATCGAACGCCCGCACTTCCACTCCCGCACCCGCCGGCACCTGGAGCAGTGGCAGCTGATCCTGCTCGTCGACCAGTCCGGTTCCATGGTCGGCTCGGTGATCCACTCCGCGGTCACCGCGGCCTGCCTGTGGAGCCTTCCCGGCCTGAAGACCCATCTGGTCGCCTTCGACACCCAGGTGGTGGACCTCACCTCCGACGTCACCGACCCGGTGGAGCTGCTGATGCGGGTCCAGCTCGGCGGCGGCACCGACATCGCCCGTGCCGTCGACTACGCGGCCGGTCTGGTGGAGAACCCGCGGCGCACCGTCCTCGCGGTGGTCAGCGACTTCTACGAGGGCGGCGACCGGTACCGGCTGCTGCGCACCGTCCGCTCGCTGACCGGGCAGGGCGCCACCGTGCTCGGACTCGCCGCGCTGGACGAGGAGGCCGCCCCCGCGTACGACCGCGAGCTGGCCGGGCAGCTCGCGGACGCCGGCGCGCACGTGGGCGCGATGACGCCGGGGATGCTCGCCGAGTTCGTCGCCGAGCGGCTCGGCCGATGACCGCCGCGACGCGGGCCGATCTGCTCGCCCTGGACACCGACACGCTCGCCGCACTCGCCAATCGCGGCCTGGTGAAGCGCGCCGCCCGCGAAGTCGCCGCGGGCGACGGGCCGGTGCCCGACCTCGACCCGGACGGCACGCTTCGCGGCACCTGCCCGGACGGCAACTCCGTCGTCCTGCCGCCCGGCACCGGGCTGGACGGTGGCAGCTGCACCTGCGGCGCCCCGGGCGTGTGCCGCCACCGGATCGCCCTGGTCCTCGCCCACCAGCACGCCGCCGCCGACGCCCCGCCGGGTCCTGCCCCCGGCCCCGCCGCTTCCGGCACCCCCGGTACGCCCGACACCCCCGCGCCCGCCCCCGCGTGGTCCCCCGGCGCGCTGGACGACGAGGCGCTGACCGCCGCCGTCGGCGCCCGCGCCGTGGCCGCCGCCCGCAGGACCCTGGAGCGCGGTTATGCCGCGCGGCTGCACCATGCGCGCCCGGACGATCCGCAGCCGGTCGCCGAACTGGCCGCCTGCACCGTCCGGTTCCCCGTCCCCGGCGAGCTGGGCTTCGCGGTGACCGACGCCGCGCAGGACCGCCGCGGCGAGATGATCGCCCTCGCGGTCTGGGCCTTCCGGGCCGCCGACGGCCGCCCGGCCGTCACCCTCGGCGGCCGTCCCGAGCCCGATGCGGGCATCCCGCCGGTCCTGGACGCCGCCCTCGGTCTCGCCCGCGAGCTGCTGCTCGACGGCGCCGTGCACGCCGGGCCGGTCCTCACCGCCGATCTCCACCGGGTGCGCGACGAACTCGCCGACCGTTCCCTGCACTGGCCGGCCGGCCTGGTCGCCGACCTGATCGGCCAGCTCGACGCGTACGCCGCCCGGTCCGCCGACCACCGGCCCGAGGAGCTGGCCCTGCTCCTGGCCGAACTCCACGCCCGTCACCGCGCCGCCGCCCGCCCCGGCGCGTCCCGGTCGGAGGTACTCGGTGTCCGGGAGACCGCCGAGACCCCGCTGCGCCGGATCCGCCTGACCGCGCTGGGCTGCCGGATCCGCGGCACCGCAACGACCCGGTCCGCCGAGGTCTACCTCGCCCACCCCGCCGCCGGCACCGTCCTGGTGCTCCGCCGCGGCTGGGACGTCCCGGCCGACGGCCGTCCGCCGACCGGGCACGCGCTGGCCGCCCGCCGGATCGCCGGCCACCGCCTCGACGCCCTCGCCGCCGGCAACGTGGTCAGCGAAAGCGCCGTCCGCAGCGCCGCCCGTGAACTCCGCCTCGGCCGCGGTCGGACCGCCGCCACCACCGTCACCCCGGTCGGCGGCTCCTGGACCGACCTGCCCGCCCCGCTGCTGCTCACCGACCTCGACGCCCACCTGCGCACCCTGGAGGGCCGGCCGCCGCGGCTGATCCGGCCCCGCATCGCCGCCGAGTCCCTGCACGTGGTGCGGCTCTCCGCCGTCGAGGGGGTCCGGTACGACGCCGCCGAGCAGCGCCTGGAGGCCGCGGTCCGCGACGCCGCCGGCAACCCGGCCACCCTCGCCGCCACCTACGACCCGGCCTGCCCCGGCTCCCTCGACGCGCTCGCCGCGGCGCTCGGGTCCGGCGCCGTCACCCACGTCAGCGCCACCCTCCGACGGGCGGCGGGCCGCACCGTCCTGGAGCCCGCCGCGCTCCTCGCGGGCGACACCGTCGTCGTCCCCGACCTCGCTCCCGGCACCGCGTCCACCACCCTCGGCCCCGCCGCACCGCCGTCGGCCGACCCCGTCGCCGCCGACCTCGCCGAGGCACTCGCCGCCCTCGCCGACACCGCCCACCGGGGCCTGCGCCACCCGGACGGCCCCACCCTGACCCGCCTGGACCGCACCGCCGCCCGGCTGGACCGCGGCGGCCTGGCCACCACCGCCGAGCTTCTGCGCGCCCTCGCCCACGCCGTGCGCGCCGGCGACCCGGACGCCGCCGCCCGCACCTGGTCGGACGCGGCCGTCCGGCTCGCCGTCACCGTCGAGGCACACCGGGAGACCGCCGGCCGCCCCTGAGCGCCTTCGCCGAGGACGCCCCCGAGGTCCCCGTACAGAACCCTCCCGCTCTCCCGGGCCCCAGCGCCGGGCGCACCGTACGGAGTCGATCTCAAAAACGCCAACGTTTCGTTTCAAGGACTGAGATTCGGCGGAGTTTTCATTCTTGCGGCGCCGAATTCTTCACGAAAGCGCCACCATGGCGCCATGGACGGCGAGTCGGCGTGCTCGGCTCCCGGGGGACCGATGCCGCATCCGCGAATGACAAACCCCCGGGAACCCCGAATAGGTGTCACCGGCGCCGACGGCGAGGCAAATGGAGCCGCCTCTTCCAATTTCTCGCACCGCGCCGCGCACTTCCACCGGAAGCGCTATCGGGCAGCGGCCGACGGATTGTGGCGACAGTCACGTTTCGGCATCTCGCCCGCGTCAGGAACTCGCAAGGAGTCCACTCGGCGACACGCCCGAACCCTCCCGGAAATCACCAGGTCAGCACGCCGGGACTGCACACCGGGCGTCGCGTCGAAGTACCGCTGATACGCGCCGACCGGCACACTTTCGGGCGGCCGAGTTTGTTGATGCGTATGCAATGGACGCCCTGTAGCGTAGGCCCGGACGAGGCTTCCACGAAGCGGAATACGGCCCGAGGACCACCCGCAGCCGTACCCCGACAGCAGATCGAAGCCGGCGACCGGATGAGCAGCAAGGGGGAAATAAGGATGATCGAGCACGACCGCAGGAGCATGCCTCGACAGAGACACCTCGCCGCAGCTCGGGCGGCCACCGCGACGAGGACGAGAACCGGGGTCCTCCGGGATGGCCAGGACATCTACGTACCGGGACGCTTCGACTCCGTCGAGAACGAACACATATCGCCTCCCGAGGCGAGCGGCTCCTTGCACAGCATCGAACAAAGGGCCCTACGGGCGACCCGCAAGGGACCCTGCGGGTCGCCCACAGGCTTGCCCGTGGAACCTTGTTGCGCGGCAGCCGATCATGCGAGTGTCTAGTGGTTGGACATTCGACCGCGAGTCTGAACATGCGGGCCGAGAATCTCTCCCCGTACGCGAGGAAGTAGGCGCTTCATGCTCCAGCAGAACACCACCAAGCGCATCGGATACTGGCTTCTGCATTTGCACCGGCTCTTCGACGAAGCCACCGCGAAGGCCCTTGCCGGAGAGAATCTGAACCGGCGGCAATGGCAGGTTCTGCATGCCATCAGTATTGGCGTGCGGACCGTCGCGGACATCGACGCGGCATTCTCTCCGTTCCTGGCCGTGGACCGTTCCGACTCCTACCGGTCGGTGGTCGATGGATTCGTGGACCGCGGCTGGGTGTCGAGCCAGGACGGCACGGTGACGCTCACCGAATCCGGCAGTGCGGCGCACGTGCGGGCCGAGGTCCTGGTGAACGCGCACGCGGCCCGCTCGCTCGCCGGAATCTCCGAGGAAGAATTCCTCGCCGCCAATGACGTACTGGCCCGCATAGCCGCCAACATCGAGACCGAATAGGGATTTCCGACACCCGCCACCCACCGGGATCGGCTCCCCGGACGCTCTGGAGATTCACATGGACGCTTCAGTCATTGTCGTCGGCGCCGGGCCGGCCGGGCTCATGCTGGCCGGAGAACTGCGTCTGGCGGGCGTCGACACGATCGTGCTCGACCGGTTGCCGGAACGGACCGGCGAGTCCCGCGGGATCGGTTTCACGATCCGCACGATGGAGGTCTTCGACCAGCGCGGCCTGCTGCCCCGGTTCGGCGAGATCGGGACGAGCGAGGCGGGGCACTTCGGCGGCCTTCCGCTCGACCTGGCGGTCCTGGACGCCGCCCACGCATCGGCGCGCGCCGTCCCCCAGTCCACCACCGAGTCTGTACTGGAGTCCTGGGCGCGGGAGTTGGGCGCCGACATCCGGCGCGGCACGGAGGTCACCGGCCTCGCCGAGGACGGCGAGGGCGTGACCGTGATCGTACGGGACTCGGCCCGCGCGCTGCGGGCCCGCTACGTGGTGGGCTGCGACGGCGGTCGCAGCACCGTCCGCAAGCTCGCCGGGTTCGACTTCCCCGGCACGCCCGCGACCACCGAGCTGTTCCTCGCCGACCTCAAGGGCGTGGACCTGGAGCCCCGGATGACCGGGCAGCCCACCGGCGGCCTGGTGATGGTGGCCAAGCTGCCCGGCGGCATCCACCGGATCATCGTCGGAGAGCGGGGCACTCCTCCACGGCGCCGTTCGGGGCCGCCGGAGTTCGGCGAGGTCGCCGATGTGTGGAAGCGGCTCACGGACCTCGACATCTCCGGTGCCGAGCCGGTCTGGGTGAGCGCGTTCAGCGACGCGGCCCGGCAGGCCACCGAGTACCGGCGTGGCCGGGTGCTGCTCGCCGGGGACGCCGCGCACGTCCATCTCCCCGCGGGCGGCCAGGGCATGAACACCTCCGTACAGGACTCGGTCAACCTGGGCTGGAAGCTCGCCGCAGTGGTGCGGGGCACGGCGGACGAGGCTCTGCTCGACAGCTACCACGAGGAGCGGCACGAGGTCGGCCGCAGGCTCCTGGCCAACACCCGGGCGCAGAGCCTGCTCCTCCTCGGCGGCGAGGAGGTCTCCCCCGTGCGGGACGTGCTCGGCGAACTCCTCGACCACCCCGAGGTGGTCCGCCATCTCGCGGCGCGGGTCAGCGGCCTCGACATCCGTTACGACGTCGGGAGCGGGCGCAGTCCGCTGCTCGGTGCGCGTCTTCCGCAGCTCGACCTGACCTGGGCACGAGGGCGCACCACGAGCACCGCGCTCCTGCGCGCGGGGCGCGGCGTGCTGCTCGACCTCGACGACAACGCGACGCTGCGCGGGCGTGCCGACGCCTGGCGGGACCGGGTCGACATCGTGACGGCAACCCCCGTCGGCGTACCCGCCGGCAGTGACTCGAAGGGGATTTCGGCGGTGCTGGTGCGCCCGGACGGACACGTCGCCTGGGCCGCTCCCGGCAGCCACCACGACCTGCCGATGGCCCTGGACCGCTGGTTCGGACCCGCTCGACAGACAAGGAAGAAGGGAAAACCATGCACAGCACTCTGATCGTGGCCAGGATGGCACCCGCCTCGGCCGAGAACGTCGCCGGACTCTTCGGGGCCTTCGACCGGACCGGCATGCCCGACCGCATGGGCACGCGTCGCCGTCAGCTCTTCGCCTACCGGGGCCTGTACTTCCACCTCCAGGACTTCGACGACGACAACGGCGCGAGCCGCATCGAGGAGGCCAAGACCGATCCGCTGTTCACCGCGATCAGCGACGACCTCAAGCCGTACATCGCGGCGTACGACCCGGCGACCTGGCGTTCCCCCGCGGACGCCATGGCCCGCCGCTTCTACGAATGGAGCGCCTGATGGGCGGCGCCCACGGCCGACGGGTCGTGATCACCGGTGTCGGGGTGACCGCGCCGGGCGGGCAGGGGACCAAGGGCTTCTGGAAGCTGCTCACCGACGGCCGCACGGCCACACGCCGCATCTCGTTCTTCGACCCGTCGCCGTTCCGTTCGCAGGTGGCCGCCGAGGTCGACTTCGACGCGGAGCTGTCCGGACTCACCCCGCAGGAGATCCGGCGCATGGACCGGGCCGCGCAGTTCGCGGTGGTCACGGCGCGCGAGGCGGTCGCCGACAGCGGCCTGGAGTTCGAGGCGCTCGCCCCGCACCGGACGGGAGTGACGATCGGAAGCGCGGTCGGCGCCACGATGGGCCTCGACCAGGAGTACCGGACCGTCAGCGACGGCGGCCGCCTCGAACTGGTCGACCCCGCCTACGCCGTGCCGCACCTCTACAACTACATGGTGCCCAGCTCCTTCGCGACGGAAGTCGCCTGGGCGGTGGGCGCCGAGGGCCCGAGCACGGTCGTCTCCACCGGATGCACCTCCGGTCTCGACGCGGTGGGGTACGCCGCCGACGTCATCCGGGAGGGCTCCGCGGACGTGATGATCGCAGGCGCCGCCGACGCGCCCATCTCGCCCATCACGGTGGCCTGCTTCGACGCGATCAAGGCGACCACCCCGCGCAACGACGATCCGCAGCACGCCTCGCGCCCCTTCGACGGCAGCCGCAACGGCTTCGTCCTGGGTGAGGGCTCGGCGGTCTTCGTCCTGGAGGAGCTGGAGAGCGCCCGCGCCCGCAGAGCGCGGATCTACGCCGAGGTCGCCGGCTTCGCGACCCGGTCGAACGCCTTCCACATGACGGGGCTCCGGCCCGACGGCAAGGAGATGGCCGAGGCGATCCGGGTCGCCCTCGACGAGGCACGGCTCGCCCCGCAGGACATCGACTACATCAACGCGCACGGCTCGGGCACCAAGCAGAACGACCGGCACGAGACGGCCGCGTTCAAGCGGAGCCTCGGCGACCACGCCTACCGCACGCCGGTCAGCTCCATCAAGTCGATGGTGGGGCACTCGCTCGGTGCGATCGGTTCGATCGAGGTGGCCGCCTCGGTCCTCGCCATGGCCCATGACGTCGTGCCCCCGACCGCGAACCTCCACACCCCCGACCCGGAGTGCGACTTGGACTACGTACCGCTGACGGCCCGGGAGTGGAAGACCGACGCGGTGCTCTCGGTGGGCAGTGGATTCGGCGGCTTCCAGAGCGCGATCGTGCTCGCCGCCCCCGATCGGGCGGCCGCCCGATGAGCTCCCGCACGGTGGTCACGGGGCTCGGCGTCGTCGCTCCCACCGGTCTCGGCCTGGCGGACTACTGGGCGGCGACGCTCGCCGGACGGGGCGCGATCGGCCGGGTCACACGGTTCGACCCGTCGCCGTACGCCTCCCGGCTCGCGGGCGAGATCCGCGGGTTCGATGCCAAGGAGCACCTTCCCGGCAGGCTGCTTCCGCAGACGGACCGGATGACCCGCCTCGCCCTGGTCGGCGCCGACTGGGCGTTCGCGGACGCGGGCGTCGTCCCGTCCGAGCTGCCCGACTACGACGTCGGCGTCATCACGGCAAGCCACTCCGGCGGTTTCGAGTTCGGGCAGAACGAGCTGCGCGCGCTGTGGAGCAAAGGCGGCCAGTACGTCAGCGCCTATCAGTCGTTCGCCTGGTTCTACGCGGTCAACAGCGGCCAGATCTCCATCCGCGGCGGGCTGCGCGGCCCGAGCAGCGTGGTGGTCAGCGACCAGGCCGGCGGGCTCGACGCGGTGGCACAGGCCCGCCGGCAGATCCGCAAGGGCACCCGCATGGTGATCTCCGGGGCGGTCGACGCCTCCATCTGCCCGTGGGGCTGGGTGGCCCAGCTGACCAGCGGGCGCCTGACCACCAGCGACGACCCGGAGCGCGCCTATCTGCCCTTCGACGACCGGGCCGCGGGCCACGTGCCGGGCGAGGGTGGCGCGCTGCTCGTCCTGGAGAACGCCGAGCACGCCCTGGAACGCGGTGCTCCGCAGGTGTACGGGGAGATCGCCGGGCACGCCTCCACGGTCGACCCCCGGCCCGGCGGCGACCGCGCGCCGACCCTGCAGCGCGCCATGGAACTCGCCCTGGCCGACGCCGGCCTGGCGCCGGACGACATCGACGTGGTGTTCGCCGACGCCGCGGCCGTGCCCGACCTGGACCGGTCCGAGGCGGAGGCGATCACCAAGGTGTTCGGGGTGCGCTCGGTGCCGGTGACCGCACCGAAGACGATGACGGGCCGCCTCTACTCGGGCGCGGCACCGCTGGACCTGGCGGCCGCGTTCCTGTCGATGCGCGACGACGTGATCCCGCCGACCACCGGCTCCACGCTGTCCCTGGACTACGACATCGACCTGGTGACCGGCGCCCCGCGTCCCCACGCGGTGCGCGCCGCTCTCGTACTCGCCCGCGGCCAGGGCGGATTCAACTCAGCGATGGTCGTGCGGGCCGCCCACCGCTGACGAAAGGAACACCGTGTCCACCACCGCATTCACCCTGTCCGAACTCAAGCGGATCCTCCTGGAGGCCGCGGGCACCGACGAGGAGGCCGACCTGGACGGGGACATCCTCGACACCGACTTCGGTGACCTCGGCTACGAGTCGCTCGCCCTCCTGGAGACGGCGGGGCGCATCGAGCGCGAGTACGGGATCAGCCTCGACGAGGACGCCTTCGGCGAGGCCCGCACCCCGCGCGCCCTGATCGACCTCGTCACCGCCCATCTGCCCGCCACCCACGCCGCCTGAGCAGGAGCCGAGCATGACCGACACCACAGCACACAAGGTCGCCCTGGTCACCGGTGCGACCAGCGGGATAGGCCTGGCATCGGCCCGGCTGCTCGCCGAGCAGGGGCACCGGGTGTTCCTGTGCGCCCGCGACGAGAAGGCCGTCGCGGAAACCGTCAAGTCCTTGCAGGACGAGGGTCTCGACGTGGACGGCACCACCGGCGACGTGCGTTCCAAGGAGCAGGTGGCCGGTGTGGTACGGGCCGCGCTCGCCCGGTTCGGGCCCATCGACGTCCTGGTCAACAACGCCGGACGCTCGGGCGGCGGGGTGACCGCCGACCTGGCCGACGAGCTGTGGGAGGACGTCATCGCGACCAATCTCACCAGCGTCTTCCTGGTGACCCGAGAGGTCCTGAACGCGGGCGGGATGCGCGCCAAGGCGCGCGGCCGCATCATCAACATCGCCTCCACGGCCGGCAAGCAGGGCGTGGTGCTCGGCGCCCCCTACTCGGCGTCCAAGCACGGCGTGGTCGGCTTCACCAAGGCCCTCGGCAACGAGCTCGCGCCGACCGGCGTCACGGTGAACGCGGTGTGCCCCGGCTATGTGGAGACCCCCATGGCGCAGCGGGTCCGCCAGGGCTACGCGGACGCGTACGGCACCACCGAGGACGCGATCCTGGAGAAGTTCCGGTCGAAGATCCCGCTCGGCAGGTACTCGACGCCCGAGGAGGTCGCGGGCCTGGTCGGCTATCTCGCCTCCGACCTGGCCGGTTCCATCACCGCCCAGGCCCTGAACGTCTGCGGCGGCCTCGGCAACTTCTGATCCCGCCCGACCCGACTGAGGAGCACCCATCATGACGACCCGTGAGGTCGAGCACGAGATCACCGTCGCGGCGGCGGCGAAGGAGGTCTACCGGCTGCTCGCCGAGGTGGAGAACTGGCCTCGCCTCTTCCCGCCGAACGTGTACGTCGAGTACCTGGAACGGGAGGGCGACCGGGAGCGCATACGGATCTGGGCCACCGCCAACGGCGAGGCCAAGAACTGGACCTCGCGCCGCGACCTCGACCCGGAGGGGCTGCGCATCACCTTCCGGCAGGAGGTGTCGTCGCCGCCGATCGCCGAGATGAGCGGCACGTGGATCATCGAGCCGCTGGGCCCGGAGGAGACCCGGCTGCGGCTCCTGCACTCCTACCGGGCCGTCGACGACGACCCCGAGTCGCTGGCCTGGATCGACGAGGCGGTGGACAGCAACAGCCGCGCCGAGCTGCCCTCGCTGAAGGCCGGACTCGAAGAGGCCGCGCGGACCGCGGAGTTGACACTGTCGTTCACGGACTCGGTGCGGGTCGAGGGGTCAGCGAAGGACCTGTACGACTTCATCAACGAGGCCGACCGGTGGGTCGAGCGCCTGCCGCACGTCCGTTCCGTCGATCTCACCGAGGACACCCCCGGTCTGCAGGTCCTGCGGATGGACACCGTCGCCAAGGACGGCTCCACGCACACCACCGCATCGGTGCGGGTGTGCTTCCCGCACCAGCGGATCGCGTACAAGCAGACCACGCTGCCGGCGCTCATGACGCTGCACACCGGGAACTGGCACTTCGAGGAGGGCGATGACGGGGTCGTCACGGCCACGTCGCAGCACACCGTCGTCGTCAACGCGGAGAACATCACCGGGATCCTGGGCCCGGACGCGGGCGTCGAGCAGGCCAGGGACTTCCTGCGCGGCGCGCTCGGTGCCAACAGCCGGGCCACCCTGGACCACGCCAAACGGTACGCGGAAGCGCGGCGTTGACCGATGCCGCTCATCCCGACTCCCCCGACGGACACCGATGTCGTGATCGTCGGCGCGGGGCCCGTCGGGCTGCTGCTCGCCGGGGACCTGCGCACGCACGGCGTGCGCACCACCGTCCTGGAGCAGCTCGCCGAGCCGATGACCGAGTCACGGGCGTCCACGTTGCACGCCCGCACCATGGCGGTGTTCGACGAGCGCGGCATCCTCGACCGGCTCGGTGAGCTGCCGGACGGCGGCCCCGGCCACTTCGGGGGCATACGGCTCGATCTGACCGCCGCCGACCCCGGCCACCGGTACGCCGGCCAGTGGAAGTGCCCGCAGACCCGCATCGAGTCGGTCCTCCAGGAGCGGGCCCTGGAACTCGGGGCGCGGCTGCGGCGCGGTCTGCGCCTGGTGTCCCTGGCCGACCGGGAGGGGCACGTCCTGGTCGAGGCCGTCGGGGACGACGGCGAGCGCGCCCGTGTCACCGGCTCGTTCGTGGTGGGGTGCGACGGCGGCGACAGCACCGTGCGGCGGCTCGCGGGCTTCGACTTCGCGGGCCACGCCGCGACGCGCGAGATGCTGCGGGCCGACGTGGCGGGCATCGACGTGCCGGCCCGGCGCTTCGAGCGGCACCCGAACGGCCTTGCCGTGGCGCACCGTTGGCCGGACGGCAGCACCCGTGTGATGGTCCATGTCTTCGGCACGTCCCCGAAGGAGCGCACCGGGCCCCCCGCGTTCGACGAGGTCGTCACCGCGTGGGCGGAGGTCACCGGCGAGGACATCGGCCACGGGACGGCCCTGTGGCTGAACGCCTTCGACAACACGAGCCGCCAGGCGACCCGGTACCGCAAGGGCCGGGTCCTGCTCGCCGGCGACGCCGCCCATGTGCAGATGCCCGTCGGCGGGCAGGCACTCAACCTCGGCCTGCAGGACGCCGCCGAACTCGGCGGACGCCTCGCGGGGCGGGTCGGGTCACCGGACCGCGACGACCTGCTCGACGGCTACGACCTGGTGCGCAGGCCCATCGGCGCGCACACCCTCGACAACATCCGGGCGCAGTCGCTGCTGCTCCTCGGCGGACCCGAAGTGGAGCAGCTGCGGGACGTGTTCGGCGAACTCCTCGGCTTCGGCCCGGTCCGCCGCCACCTGGCCCGCATGATCAGCGGCCTCGGCCGCTCCCCCGCCTCCATGGCACCGAACGCATCCCCCACCGAGGGGATCCCGCACGACCCGACCGCATCGAGTGACAGGAGTTCGAAGATGGGCAGGCTCGCCGACAAAACGGCGCTGGTCACCGGTTCCAGCCGGGGCATCGGCCGCGCCACCGCACAACGCCTCGCCCGGGAGGGCGCCCTCGTCATCGTGCACTACGCCTCCGACCAGGCCTCCGCCGACGAGACCGTGGAGCTGATCGAGCGGGACGGCGGCCGTGCCTTCCCGGTCCGCGCGCGGCTCGGCGTCCCCGGCGACGTGCACGAGCTGTTCCTCGGTGTGGAGCGGGGCCTGAAGGAGCGGACCGGGGAGACCGGGCTCGACATCCTGGTCAACAACGCGGGCGCCACCACTCCGGCCGGGCTCGCCCCCGAGGACGTCACGGCCGAGGAGTTCGACCGGCTCTTCGCCGTGAACGCCAAGGCCCCGTTCTTCATCGTGCAGCGGGCGCTCCCGCTGCTCTCCGACGGCGGCCGCATCATCAACATCTCGTCGGGGCTCACCCGTTTCGCCAGCCCCGACCAGGTGGCGTACGCCATGACGAAGGGCGCCATCGAGCAGCTCTCGCTGCACTTCGCCCGGCACCTCGCCCCGCGCGGCATCACCGTGAACAGCGTGGCGCCCGGCATCACCAACAACGGCAGCGCGGTCTTCGACATCCCCGAGGCAGTGGAGCAGATGTCCCAGCTGTCCGCGTTCAAGCGGGTCGGCGAGGCCGTGGACGTCGCGGACGTCGTGACGTTCCTGGCCAGCGACGAGGCCCGCTGGATCACCGGGTCGTTCGTCGACGCGAGCGGCGGCACCCTGCTCGGTTAGCCCGACCGGACCACCAGGAGCGACGATGACCACCGCGCAGGCACCTGTGCCCACCGCCACCGACCGGCTCGGCGAACTCAACGAACTCAAGGAACTGGCGCGGCTCGGAGCCGACCCGAAGGCCACCGAGCGCCAACACGCCAAGGGCAAGCTCACCGCGTACGAGCGCATCGACCTGCTGCTCGACCCGGGCACCTTCACCGAGGTGGAGCAGCTGCGGCGGCACCGCGCGACCGGCTTCGGTCTGGAGGCGAAGCGCCCGCACACCGACGGCGTGGTCACGGGCTGGGGCACCGTCGAGGGCCGGACGGTCTTCGTCTACGCGCACGACTTCCGCATCTTCGGCGGCGCGCTCGGCGAGGCGCACGCCCAGAAGATCCAGAAGATCATGGACATGGCCCTCGCGGCCGGCGCCCCGCTGGTCTCGCTGAACGACGGAGCGGGCGCCCGCATCCAGGAGGGCGTCTCGGCGCTCGCCGGGTACGGCGGCATCTTCCAGCGCAACACCAAGGCCTCCGGCGTCATCCCGCAGATCAGCGTGATGCTCGGGCCCTGCGCGGGCGGCGCTGCCTACTCCCCCGCGCTCACCGACTTCGTGTTCGCGGTCCGCGGCATCTCGCAGATGTTCATCACGGGCCCGGACGTGGTGCGTTCGGTGACGGGCGAGAAGGTCACCCAGGACGGGCTCGGCGGCGCCGATGTGCACGGCGGCGTGTCGGGCGTCGCACACTTCGTGCACGACGACGAGGAGAGCTGCCTCGCGGACGTACGCCTCCTGCTGTCGATGCTGCCGTCCAACAACCGGGAGCTGCCGCCCGCGGCACCGAACGGCGACCCGGCCGACCGGCGCGTGGACCGCCTGCTCGACCTGGTGCCCGCGGACGGGAACCGGTCGTACGACATCCGCGACGTGATCACCGAACTCGTCGACGACGACGACGTGCTGGAAGTGCACGCCCAGTGGGGCGCCAACCTCGTGTGCGCCCTGGCGCGGCTCGACGGCCAGGTGATCGGCGTCGTCGCGAGCCAGCCGTCGTCGCTCGCCGGCGTCCTGGACATCAAGGCCAGCGAGAAGGGCGCGCGGTTCGTGCAGTTCTGCGACGCCTTCAACATCCCGCTGCTCACCCTCGTCGACGTGCCGGGCTTCCTGCCCGGTGTCGACCAGGAGCACGAGGGCATCATCCGGCGCGGTGCGAAGCTCCTGTACGCGTACTGCAACGCGACCGTGCCCCGCATCTCGGTGATCCTGCGCAAGGCGTACGGCGGCGCGTACATCGTGATGGACTCCCGCTCGATCGGCGCCGACCTGTCCTTCGCCTGGCCCACCAACGAGATAGCGGTGATGGGCGCGGAGGCTGCGGCCGATGTCGTCTTCCGCCGTGAGATCGCCGCGTCCCGGGACCCGGCCACGACCCGTGAGCAGAAGATCAAGGAGTACAGGCGGGAGCTCGTTCACCCCTACTACGCGGCCGAACGCGGCCTGGTCGACGACGTCATCCACCCCGGCGACACCCGCTCCGTCCTGATCCGCGCGTTCGCGATGCTGCGCCGCAAGGACGTCGACCTGCCCCATCGCAAGCACGGCAACCCCCCGCAGTGAGCGGCCGGTCGACCGGCTCCGACGGGTCCTTGTTCCTGCGCGTGGAGAAGGGCAGCCCGGACACGGTCGAGCTGAGCGCGCTCACCGCCGTCCTCTACGCCCGGCTGGCCGCCGCCCGGGAGCAGCCGCCGGACTCCGAGCGCCCGCCGGCGCGCTGGCGCCGCCCGGAACGCGCGCCCGGCTTCCGGGGCCCGAGGACCTGGCAGCACGGCCCCGGTTGAGCACCCGCACCCCCAAGACATGGAGACCAGAGCATGGATGTCGGACTTCTCTTCGATCTGCGCAACCCGGACCAGTGGCACCGGCCCTGGGCCGGTCACTACGCCCGTTCCCTCGAACTCTGCGAGGAGGCCGACCGGCGCGGCGTGGGCGGCCTCTGGTTCACCGAGCACCACCTCTTCGAGGACGGCTACCTGCCGCGGCCCCTGACGTTCGCCGCGGCCGCCGCGGCCCGCACCCGCAACGCCCGCATCGGCACCGCGGTCGTGCTCCCCAACCTCCACAAGCCCGCCCAGCTCGCCGAGGACGCCGCGGTCGTCGACCTGATCAGCGGCGGCCGTCTGGAAGTCGGCTTCGGCGCCGGATACCGGGTGCCCGAGTACGACCTGTTCGGCGCCGACTTCAAGAGCCGCTTCACCCGGATCGAGCACAACATCGCCGAGGTCAGGCGGCTCTGGGAGGAGGGCGGCATCACTCCGGGACCGCTCCAGACGCCGGTTCCGCTGTGGGGCGGCTTCTACGGTCCGCGCGGCGCCCGCATCGCGGGACGGCTCGGCATCGGCCTCCTGCACATCTCGCACGAGACGTACGGGCACTACCGCGAGGGCCTGATCGAGGGCGGCCACGACCCCGAGCTCGCCCGGGTCTCCGACCTGCTCCCCGTGATACTCGCCGACGACCCCGAAGCGGCGTGGCCCCGCGTCGCCCCGCATGTCGCCCACCAGATGAACACCTACCGGCAAGGCTCGGTGGAGGGCACGGACCACCCCAGGCCACCGCTGCTCGGCCCCGGCGACTTCCCCGAGACCCCGAAGGCCGACGGCTCCTGGTCGACGCTGGAGATCCTCACGCCCGAGGACGCCGCGGTCCGCATCCACGAGCGGACCAAGGGCCTGCCGGTGAAACACCTCATCTTCTGGGTGAGCATCGCCGGGATGCCGGACGACCTCGTCGTCCGGCACATCGAGTTGGTCAGCGAGCGCCTGCCCGCGCTGCTCGCCGAGGCCGCCGCGTCCGGCGCCGCCGGATCCCGCCCGGCCGGGGTGCCCGCAGGTGACTGAGGCGCCCGCCGCGGAACCCTTCTCCGCGCCGGCCCGACGCGGCACGTGGCGGCTCCTGTTCGTCCTGTCGGGCAACATGGTCCTCGACGCCATCGAGGTGTCGGTGGTCCTCGTCGCCCTGCCCTGGATCGGCGCCGACCTCGGCCTGTCCGTGTGGACGGTGCAGTGGCTGATGAGCGGCTTCGCCGCCGGATTCGCCGCCGTGCTGCTCCTCGGCCCCCGCGCCACCGCCCGGTGGGGCCTGCGCCGCTGCTACCTCGTGGCCATGCTGGTGTTCGCCGCGACCTCCGTGGCGGGCGGCCTGGCCGACTCGACCGCCCTCCTGATCGCCTCGCGCGTCCTCAAGGGCGGCTGCGCCGCGCTCACCGCGCCCGCCGGGCTGGCCCTGATCACCACCACGTTCCCCGACGGCCCGCGGCAGCAGCGGGCCGTCTCGGTGTACTCCCTGTTCGGCGCGGCCGGGTTCACCCTCGGCCTGCTGCTCTCCGGGGTGCTCACCGCGGCGAGCTGGCGCTGGACGTTCCTGTTCCCCGCGCCGCTCGCCCTCGTGCTCCTGGTGTGGGGCCTGCGGGTGATCCCGGACACGGGACGCCGGACGCCGCCGCGCCCGACGGCGGAGCTCGCCCGCAACGGCCCGCTGATCCGCTCGACGCTCGGCGCGGCCACCCTCAACGGCACCTACGCGGCGCTGCTCCTCCTGGTCACCTTCCAGGCGTACGACCGCTTCGGATGGCGGCCCTGGCAGGTGGCGCTCGCGCTGCTCCCCGCGTGCGTGCCGCTCGCGGCGTCCGTGCCGTTCGCAGGCCGTCTGGTCGCCCGGTTCGGTACCCGGCGGCAGATCGCCGCCGGGGCGGCGGCCGCGTTCGCGGGCCAGCTGCTCCTGCTGCTGGACCCCGAACCCGCCTCGTACGTCAGCGGTGTGCTGCCGACGCTCCTTCTCGTCGGCGCCGCCCTGGCGCTGTCCTTCGCCGCCCTGAACATGCAGGCCACCCAGGCCGTCGAAGCGGGCCTGCGCGCGGCGGCGGTGCCGCTGTTCCAGACGGGCGTGCAGCTCGGCGGTGTCCTGATGCTGCCCCTGACCGCCGCCCTGCTCGCCCACGCCGGCGGCTACCGGCCGGCGCTCCTGGCCGTCACGCTCGCCGGTGCGGCCGGGGTCGGCATCGCGGTCACCGGAACACGCTCCGGCCCGCCGGGGATCGACCGCGTGGGCCCCGGGGCCCGCAAGGAGAGGAACTCGCCATGACCGCTTACCTGGAGATCACCGTCGAGGAGGACAGGTGCGCGGCCTCGGGGCAGTGCGTGATGACCGCGCCGGAGGTCTTCGACCAGCGCGACGAGGACGGTGTCGTCGTCCTGCTCGACGCCCGGCCGCCCGCCGCGGCCCATGACGGGGTGCACGCGGCGGTGGCTCTCTGCCCGGCCGCCGCCATCCGCGTCGCGCAGGGGCGGCGGCCGCGCGGCTGACCCCCGACCGCGCTGCCGCGAGCGGCCCGGAGCCGCCCTCCGGCCAGGAGGGCGGCTCACCCGCGTGTGACGTTCCGCCCGGGGCGTCCCCCGGGCGGATCACCACGCGGCGGGAAGGCTCCTGACCCCGTACACCAGCGATTCCGTGCGGTACTCGATCTCCTCGAACGGGACCGCGAGCCGCAGGCCGGGGAAGCGACGGAACAAGGCGCGCAGCGCGATGCCGAGTTCGAGGCGGGCGAGTTGCTGACCGACGCACTGGTGCCGGCCGTGGCCGAAGGCCAGGTGCGGCACCGGCTTGCGACGCAGGTCGAGCTCGTCCGCCGGCGAGGGCAGGTCGGCGCCGTGGTTGGCCATGAGCGTCGAGACGACGACGTACTCCCCGGCGCGTACCGTCTGGCCGTTGACCGCCAGGTCGGTGCTCGCCCTCCTGACCAGCGGGGGCGCCACCGCGAGGAACCGCAGCAGCTCCTCGACGGCGCCGCCGGACAGCTCGTCGTCGTCGCGCAGGACCGCCAGCTGCTCCGGGTGCGACAGCAAGGCGAGGACACTGAGCCCGATCATGCCGGAGAGGGTTCCGTGTCCGGCCACGAGGACGTCCAGGCCCATGCCGACCAGCTCGTCGTCGCTGAGCTCCGCACCGTGCTTGCGCACCAGGTCCCCGAGGATGTTGTCGCCCGCTTCCCGACGGTGTGCGGTGACCAGTTCGGCCATGTAGTCGATCATGGCCGCGAAGTTGTCCTGCTGGACCTCCAGCGTGGTGTCGACGCTGCTCGCGATCGAACTGCGCTCCAGGATGCCCGCCCGGTCCTCCAGCGGTGCCCCCAGCAACTCGCAGATCACGATCAGCGGCAGCGGTTCGGCGAAGGTCCTGATCAGGTCGACGCCCGGACCGGCCTTCTCCACGGCGTCGAGGTGCTCCTCGACGATCTGCTCGATCACGCCGCTGAGCGCCCGGATCCGCTTCATCGTGAAGGCGCCGGCCTGCATCCGGCGGTACCGGGTGTGCTCGTCCCCGTCGTAATTGAGCAGGACGCCCGGCTGGTTCATCACCGAGCGCGGGCCGGTCCATTGCGGATCGAAGGCGAACCCGACCTCGTGGCGGGCGTCGGACAGCACGGTGCGGGCGTCGTCCTCACGGGTGACGAGTACGGCTCCGACTTCACCGAGCTGGGAGTTCGGCACCGGAACCCGGTGCAGCGACGGGTCCTCGTGAAGCTCCACGAGCGCGGCCCCGGGCCGGAACGGACACTCGGCCCGACGGTGGTTGTGGGGCATCGACACCGGTTCGGTCATGGCGTTCACTGCCTTCCTGACGGCACGGGGGCGATTCGGCGGAACGTGGGCACCGGCTGCGGGCCGGGCGTCATGAGGCGCTTGCCGTGTCGCGCAGGAGTTCCCGTGTGATGCCGTCGAGCCGCGCCGCGGCGCCCTTGTCGAACGCCGGGCGGAGGAGACTGAGAGGTGTGCCCTCCACGAAGGCGCTCAGCGGTTCCCGGGGCGGAGCGTCGATGATCTCGACGATCGGCGGGACGGTGAACTCGACCGGCTGCGCGGCCCGCTTCATCTGGTCGATGTGCGCCGCGGTGGCGGCGTCGAACTCGCCCGCGAAGCCGGTGCGTGTCCCGCCGGGGAACAGCAGCACGTACCGGGCGCGACGCGTGCTCCCTCCCTCGGCGAACGAGACACCGAGGAGGTCGTTGAGCCGGCCGCCCTGGAACATGGCCGACCAGCCGTCGTAGCCGCGTTCGAAGCCGAGGTCGTTCCAGTGGATGCCCGGCGCCCCCACCCCAGGACCGGCGATGTTCATCACGACCGGCCTTTCGGCCTTGTTCATCACGTCGGCCAGCCCGTATCCGAGCAGATACCGGCTGAGGTAGTACAGCGCGAAATTGTGCTCGATCCCTTCGGAGGTCACCATCCGATGGCTGCGGAAGTACCGCGCGCACAGCACGAGTACGTCCACCGCCGCGAACCGGTCCGTGATCTCCGCGACGACGCGCCGGTTCTCGCTGACGAGGCTGAGGTCGGCCTCGACGAAGACGGCACGGTCGGCCGCGCCCAACATCCGTGCCGTGTCGAGGAACTGACTTCCCTTCACCGGGTCCGGGGCGATGACGACCACCCGGTCCCCCCGGCCGAGATAGGTGTTCGCGAGCGCCTGCCCGATACCGGACGTGCCCCCCGTGACAACAATGGTCTTCACCGTGGTCCTCCTCGGAACACTGAGTCGTGAGATTCCGCGCGGCGGAAAGCTCCCGCCCGCGGGCAGACTTCACCCCTGGACGGGGTGGCGGGAAAGAGAGAAATCGGGAAAGGAAGGCGGAGAAGGGAACTCAGCCGGCCGCAGCGGCGATTTCCGCCCGGACCACGTCACCGGCGAGTCCGACGGCCGCTTCCGCGGCACCGGTGGAACCCAGGGTCGACCCGTTCACGTAGACGCCGTCGATGATCAGCATGATCCGGTCGCCCAGCCGGTCCGGGTCCGCGGCCGGAGTCCTGCGTGCGAGGTCCCGCAGTTGCTCGCGCACGCGCCGGAAGTGCTTCAGGGAAACCTGATGCGCCGGATGGTCCGGGTCGGGAAACTCCGCATGCGTGTTGCGGAGGGGGCAGCCCCTGGCGTTCGGCGCCATGCCCTGGACCGCCCGGACCAACTCGACGAGCCGTTCCTCGGGTGCGTCCACCGCGGTGCACACACCGGCCACGATCCGGTCCCAGGCCTCGGCGGACCGCTCCAGGTACGCCACCACCAGCTGGTCCTTGCCGGGGAACTCCCGGTAGAGCAACTGCTTGCCGCAGCCGGCTTCGTCGATGATCTGCTGCATGCCGACCGCGTGCACGCCCCGCTGGTCGAAGAGGTGGGCAGCGGCGTCCAGGATGCGCTCGCGGGTACCGGCAGCAGGTTTCCGGGCCATGGGCCGAGGCTAGCAGACCAATCGGTCCCGTCCTGGCTCGAATTCCGATCGTCACGACGGCGCGTGGACGCACTCCGGCCACCGGGTCCGGGCCCTGCGTCCCGGGCCGCGCCACCCACGCGGCCCAGGACGGCGGGGCCTCACCGGCGCTGCGCACGCACGTAGGACATCGGTGTCAGCACGCGCCCGCGTTCGTCCACCTGGATCGCGTCCGGGCCCGGCCTGGCACCGGTGTCCGGGGCACCCGCCGTGCCCAGCCTGGCCAGGAGTTCGCGGGTGAAGCTCGTGGCGAAGACGGCTTCGGAGATGTCCTGGATCTCCCAGTACCGGCCGAGGTTCGCATGCAGATTGGCCTCGCTGATCAGGGCCTCCTCCACGATCGGCGTCCCCGACGGCACGGATTGCGCGAAGCAGAACAGGTGGAGCGTGGCACCCGGCCGGCACACCCGGTGGAGCGCGGCAGCGTACGCCGACCTCTGCTCGTCGTTCAGGCAGTGGTAGAGGCCGCTGTCGAGCACGGTGTCGAAATCGTTTCCGAGACCGTCCAGTTCGGTGGCGTCCGAGGTCAGGAACCGCACCTGCACGCCATGGGCCCCGGCCCGTCGCGCCGCCTGCTCGATCGCGCTGGGCGAACCGTCCACGCCGGTCACCTCGTACCCTTGGCCCGCCAGCAGAATGGCGTTCTCACCCAGTCCGCAGCCCGCGTCGAGCACCTTGCCGCTGAAGCCTCCCGCGCGCGCCAGCTCCACCACGGCTCGCTGGGGCTCGCCGATGTCCCAGGGAATCAGCACCTCACCGGGGGCGGCGCCGTCGAAGGACGCGCGCCCCGCGTACAACGCTTCGTATTCCTTGTCCTCTTGGGAGAAAGTCCGCTGCGTGGTCATGCCGGTCCCCTTGTCGCTCGCAAGCTCGTCACCCAACACGTGCTGGATCTGATGCGAATTGTCAGACACGCCCTAGTGGACGTTGTTCGCTTCCTGCGTCGGCGCGGCCGCCGGGGCCGCCTCGACCTTCGGCCCGGCCCCGGCCCCGGCCGTGGGACGCATCCGTGACGCGACGACGAGTGTGAGGACGACGACCGCGGCCATGGCCAGGAAGACGTCGGAGTAGGCCGAGCCGTTGTGACCGGAGTAGAGCGGGTTGATGGCGTCACTGCCGCCCTGCTGCCGCGCGGACACCAGCACACCGAACACGGCGGGGCCGGTACCGGCCCCGAGGAACTGGGCCCCCTGGAGGATCCCGAGGCCGACACCGACCTGCTCGGGGGGCAGTTCGCTCGCCGCGGCGCCGATGATGGTGGTCATCACGAACATGAAGCCGATGCTCAGCCCGAGGATCCCGATACCGGCGAAGACCACCGAGGAGCCGCCGGTGAAGGACGAGAGGAACAGCGAGAACAGCCCGATGAGGCCGAGCCCGGAGAGCACCAGGACCCGCGCGTCGACACGGCCGGCGAGGCGTCCGATCCACGGCGAGAGAAGCGCGGTCACGACTCCGGCCGGGATCATCACCAAGGCGCCCTTTCCCGGGGTGAGTTCGTTGACATCCACCAGCAGCAGCGGGACGAACACCAGACCGCCGAGGTTGACGACCATGGCCAGGAACGCGACGAGGATGCCGGTCCGGTAGACGCGATTGGTGAACAGCGCCGGCGGAACGAACGGCTGGTCGACACGGACGGTGCGCACCCCGAAGAGCACGAGCGCCGCGACCGCGACCAGGAGGCTGCCCCAGGACAGGGGGTCGGTGAAGCCGGAGACCTGCGCCCGGGTCATGCCGAACAGGACGAGACCGGCTCCGAGGCCGAGGAGCACGCCGCCGGGGAGGTCGAGCCGGCCCGAGCCCTGCGGAGTCTCGTCCGGGAGCACCCGCAGGGCGGGGAAGAGCAGCAGCAGTGCGACCACGAGCATGATCCAGAACAGCGCGGGCCAGCCGAGCGCTTCCCCGATGCCGCCGCCCAGCGCCGGTCCGGCCGCGGTGCCGACGCCCGCACCGGCGGAGACGACGCCGATCCCGACACTGCGCCGCTCCGGCGGCAGCAGCGTCGTGACCGCGATGATCGAGAGCACGGGGATCGCGGCCGCGCCGATGCCCGTCACGATTCTCCCGGTCACGAGCACGCCCAGGTTCGGGGAGATCGCGCAGATCAGGCTCCCGACGGCGTAGGTGAGGAGCGCGAAGGCGAAGAGACGGCGCAGGCTCACGCGGTCCGAGATGCGGCCGTACAGGGGAATCCCGACCGAGAACATCAGCAGGAAGCCGGTGACGACCCAGGCGAGTTCCGCCTCGGAGGCCCCGAACTCGGACCCGATCGTCGGAAGCATCAGGTTGACCATGTCACTGGCCGTGACCGTGGCGAGGATCGCCGGCATCAGCACGGCCAGTAAGCCCAGTTCTGAGCGGGTCCGCCCGGTCGTGGTCGACGTGGAAGTCATGCGAGGCCCTTCGGGTGACTTTCCGCCACCATGGTAGTTACAGTTAGGGCAAAAGGACGGCGGAGGACATTGCCTCCGCCATCGGTCAGCTGGTGA
The DNA here is from genome assembly GCF_042724755.1 of Kitasatospora sp. NPDC127067. NCBI lineage: Bacteria > Bacillati > Actinomycetota > Actinomycetes > Kitasatosporales > Streptomycetaceae > Kitasatospora > Kitasatospora sp. NPDC127067. Next base: position 25,988 of record NZ_JBHXEM010000044.1, read on the forward strand.
CGCGTTGCGCGACCTCGCGCTCGCTGGCCAGCACTTGTCGGACGAGGTGGGCGATCGTGGTCCGCCCGAGCCGTTCCTTCATGGCCCGCTCCGCGTCCTGGAACTCCGCTTCGAGCAGCTTCTGCATGTTCCGCCCCACCTCGCACTCGGCGCTCGGCGGATGCGGGTGCCGCGAAAGGATCGGCCCCGCCTCCACGGCGGCGTACGCGTCGTAGAGCGTGATCTCGCGGGCGGGCCGGGCGAGCGACCAGCCGCCGTTGCGCCCCTCGGTGGACCAGACCAGGCCGGCGTCCCGCAGACTGCCGAGGATCCGCCGCACCAGGACCGGATTGCTGGCCAGGCTCTCCGCGATCTCCGCGGAGGTCAGCGAGCGGTCCCAGCGCCCCAGCATGGTGAGCGCGTGAATCGCGACCGCGCTCCTGCTGCTGATGCTCACCGTGACCCCTTCGCGACGATCGCCTCGCCGATCCAACTGCAACAACGCTAGTAGCAGTTGGATCCAGGTGTCAATCCGGCACACCGGCCGTGGGGACCGTCCGGGACCGCGTGCGACATCACCAGGGCCAGCGCCATTCCTTGTTCTGCGGAACCACCCAGTAGTGGTCCAGTTCGACGCGCTCGAACAGCCATCGCCCGTCCTCGATCACATAGGTGTCGGAGAACCGGCCGACGCTCTGGTGCACGAGGTCCGCCTTGTCGAACCTGACGTGCTCCACGAAGAAGCAGGCCCCGGATGCGCGGTCGCCGTCGACCTCCACCTGATGGACCTGGTTGAAGTTCCTCAGGGCCACCTCGGAGGCACCCTGGAGCTCGACCATCTTCGGCAGCAGCGCACTGTAGTACTCCCGGATCGCCGCACGCCCACGGGCATCGCCGAAACTTCCGTAGGCCAGGTGCGCATCCCTGGTGAACAGGGCGCCGAGGCCCTCCCAGTCCTGCGCGTTGAGGCAGTGGTGGAAGGCGTTGCGCAGCCTCGTGAGCTCACGGATCGCTTCGAGTTCCCGCACTCTGGCCGACAGTTCGTCGATCCGGGCCGCCAGGTCAACCTCGTCCGCCATCGTGCATCCTCTCCTGCGCCACCGGATCCCGTTCCGCCTCGTGCCGAAACCGGACCGAGAGTCGCAGCCGCACGACACGAGCCACAAGGCCCGCGCGCCTTTCCTGTGGTCGGCCCGCAATCCTCGAACTCCCTCGGGCGCTTAGGGTCGAGCCGCAGGAACGCCGGCGACACCCAACGGGAGACACCGTGAACCAGTCGAAGCGCATCGCCCTGATCAGTGGTGCGGGCCGCAACATCGGCGCCGCGACGGCCAAGGAGCTGGCCGGCCGCGGCTACCACGTGATCGTGAACTACCGGAGCGACGCCGACGCGGCGGCGGACGTGGTCACCGAGATCGAGTCGCGCGGCGGCACGGCCGAGGCGGCGCAGGCCGACGTCTGCGACGCCGGCCAGGTCGGCGCCCTCGTCGAGCGGGTTCGGGCCGACCACGGGCGCATCGACCTGCTGATCTGCAACGCGAACACCGTGACACCGCCCTTCGCGTCCTTCGCCGAGCTGGACTGGGACGCGTTCGCCGCAAAGATCAACGGGGAACTCGCCGGCTCCTTCTTCCTCACCCAGCGCACGCTCGCCGTCATGCGCGAACAGCGGTCGGGCAGGATCATCTACATCTCCAGCACGGCGTCGGACACCATCGGCATGGCCCTGCCCCATTCCGTCGCCAAGGCGGCGCTGAACACGTTCGGCCGCCACATCGCCGGCATCGCCGCCGAGCACGGGGTGACCGTGAACACCGTCGCCCTCGGCGCCGTGCACACCGACGCCACATCGGAGTTCAGCGAGGAGTTCTGGAAGTACACCACCGCCCGCTCGGTGGCGGCGCGCAGGGTGGAACCGGCGGACGCCGCGCGCGCCGTGGCCCTCGTCGCCGACGACGGCTTCGGCTTCACCTCCGGCCAGGTGATCCGGGTCGACGGCGGATTCGAGGTCCTCGACCAGCAGTTGCATCCGCTGGCGCAAAGTCTCCGCTGAGGGCGTCCCGAAGGGCGGGCCGTCGGCAGCCGGCCCACGGGACGCCCGGTGCGAGCGGGCGCCCGCCGGTCTACTCGAAGTGCCTCACCATCGGGTTGAGTTGCCGGTCCAGAACCTCGAACCCGCCGTCCACGCGCAGCACTTGGCCCACCGACGCGGTGAAGTCCTCGTCGGCCAGCATCGCGATGCTGCGGGCCGCCTCGTCGGGCTCCAGCAGCCGGCCGGACGTCGATCGGCTCTCCATGAACGTGCGGAGGTCGTCCGTCATGACACCCGCGGTGGCGTCGGTCCGCACCGCGCCGAGCGCGACCGTGTTGACGACGACCCCGTACTGTGCGGCGACTCCCGCGACGTGCCGGCTGAAGGTGTTGAGCGCGGCCTTGGCCGTGGAGTGGGCCGCGACGGTGCCGATCGAATCCGCCGCGGTGCTCGACACGTAGACGATCCGGCCCTTCCGTTCCTCCGTCATGCCGCGCAGCACGCCCTGGGTGAGGAAGTACGCTCCCGCCAACTCCCCCTGCACCTTCCCGATGAAGTCGTCCCAGGAGAGCGTGAGCAGAGGCTGGAACGGCGGATTCACCGTGTTGGCGTTGCAGACCAGGGCGTCGATGCGGCCGCGGTCGGCGCGGATGCGGTCGAGCATCCCGGACACCTGCCCGGGGTCGCAGACATCGGCCCGGACGGCCTGGGCCGATCCGCCCGCGGCCTCGATCGAGCTCACCACCTCCGCCGCCGCGTCGCTGTTCTGACGGTAGTTCACGACCACGTGGTAGCCGCGCCTGCCCATCTCCCGCGCGGTAGCCGCTCCGATCCCGCGACTCGCGCCGCTGATCAGCACCACCCGCTGTGACTGCTCCACGTTTCCTCCCTGGTCCCGGGCGTCCGGGGTCGGCCCGTCACGTGACCTTGGACCCGGACCCGCCGTGTTGTCGCTACGGGTCTCCACCAGATTCCCCCGCACCTCCCGCGGGCGTCCCGCGGGGGTCGGGTTCGCCCGACGCCTTGCTCCTTCTTTCGTCTTTGACAGGAGCTTGGGCTTGTGACATGATCCCAACAGTGTGATGTGGACCGATCGGTCCAGGATCTGCAGGGCGGGGCGACAGCCTCGCGACACCGTTGATCGACTCCACTGTCAAGTCTCCTCCCGGCACCGGGAGTTACGGACTCAGGTCGTGACTTCCCCGTTTCGCCGGGCAGTTCCCAGCCCGACCTCCACCGACGGTCATCAATGGCGATGCCCGTCGTGACCGTGCGGAGCGACCGCACCTTCGCCGCCGTGCGGCCGTCTCACCCGACGAGGTCGGAAGCCTTCGTTCCGTCCGACGCGGCCCTGTCCGTGTCGTGTTGTGAAGTGGCACCATTCGTCAGCTATGGGGGTAGCAAAGTGGCCGGAGACGATAGTCAGTGCCCAACCACAAAGACCGGCACGAGAACCGACAAGGTCCCCGCGTTCCTGACGGCCGGGAACGCGGCGAACCCCTACGTGCCGGGAATCTCCCTCACCGAGGACCGCGCACTCCTGCCGCCCGACGAGTTGAGTCTCGCCCTGAGCACCATCGAGTTCGCGAACCGCGGAGTCGACCGCGTGATGGTCAACGAGCAGGCCAAATGGCTGCTCGACGCGGCGGAGCCGCACCGAAACCCGCACCGCACATGGCTCGCGATCCTGGCCCTGCTCTACGCCGGAGACCTCGACTCCGCCGACGCGCAGTGCCGGCGGCTCCGGGACGATCCCGCGTGGGCGGGCTCGGCCCCGCGTCAGGAACTGCTCACGCTGCTGCAGGCCCGGAGCAGCCTGCTCGCGGGAAGGGCCGGCCGGGCCGCTGACATGCTCCAGAGCATGCTCGATCGCGGTACGTCGACGCAGTCGGCCTGCCTCGCGGTCGCCTGGCTGATCGAGGCGCTGGTCCACCTCGGCGAACTCGACCGAGCGCACCAGGTGCTGCTCGACAGCAAGCTGGCCGGCCCGCTGGACCCCGACCTGCCGGACCGTGCGCACATCCTGGCCGCCCGTGGGGCCCTCCACGTGGCCAGCGGGCAGTTCCGGCACGCCATCGACGACTACATGGCCTGCGGTTGGGTCCTCGACACCTGCTTCGTGGTCAATCCGGCAGTGATCCCGTGGCGTTCGAGGGCCGTGTTCGCAGCGCTGGGCATCCGCCGGTACGACCTGGCGCTCGCCCTCGCCGAGGAGGAGCTCATCGCGGCGAGGACCTGGGGATCGCCGCGCGGCATCGGCATCGCCCTGCATGCCGTGGGCGTGGCACGCCGGGACCACACCTCGGTCGCCGTGCTGGAGGAGGCCGTGGCACTGCTGGCCCAGGGGCACGCGCGCACCGAGTACATGCAGGCCCTCTACGACCTCGGCACGATGCAGATCCGGCGGCAGGACGTGACGGAGGGACGCAGGCGGCTCGTCGAGGCGGCCATGGTGGCGTACGAGTGTCGCAACGGCTTCTGGCAGGAGCGCATCCGCTTCGCCCTGGAGCGCCTCCAGGCGCCTGCCAACACCTTGAAGCTCACCCGGCAGGAGGAGAAGATCGCCTACCTGGCCCGCGCCGGACACAGCAACCGGCACATCGCGCACATGACGTGCCTGACGGTCCGGACCGTCGAGTTCCACCTGTCCAGCGTGTACCGGAAGCTCTCCATCTCCGGCAGACGGGAACTCGTCACCGCGCTGAGCTCCGTTCCGTCGTAGCTCCCCCGCGCCTTCGGGTCGATGAGGACACGACCGGTGAGGGGACCGGTCACCGCGATGACGCATGCACCGGTGCGGCCCCTGCCGAGGAGCCCCGCCGGAAGATCCTGCGGGGCTCCTTCCTTTCCACGGTGGATCCCGTACGGGCCGGCGGCTGCCTCAGCCCGCGGTGCCGGCGAGACTCGGGGTGCCGGTGAGGCTCGCGGTGCCGGCGAGACCGGTGAGGCGTTCCGCGACTGTCCGCGGGCTCGGCATGGCCGCGATCTCGGCGCTGACCTCTCGCGCGGCCCGGGTGAGCTCGGTGTCGGTGAGCAGCCGGGTGAGCAGGGCGGGGCCGATGTCCTCGGCGGCGGCACGGAGGCCGGCGCCCCGGTCCCGTACCGCGTCCGCGTTGATGAAGCGGTCGGAGCCGTCGGGGAGGACGAGTTGCGGGATGCCCGCGTCCAGTGCGCCGAGGGCGGTGCTGCTGCCGCCGTGGTGGATGGCGGCCGCGCAGGTCTCCAGCAGCGCCCGCCACGGGACCCAGCCGTAGGCGCGGACGTTGTCCGGCAGGGTGTCGAGCGTGCTGAGGTCGAGGTCCCCGGTCGCCAGCACGAACTCCGCGTCGATGTCGGCGGCCGCCTCGATCACCCTCTCGATCCTGGTCAGGCCGTCCGTCTTGGGCGGAACGGTGCCCAGCGTCACCGCCACGCGCGGGCGGTGGGCGGGCACGGCCAGGTCGGCGGGCAGATCGCCTTCGCCGTTGTAGGCGACGGGCCGCATCGAGCAGCCGTACCGCTCGTCCCCGGCCATGCTCGGTGGCGCGAGGTCGATGACCTCCGCCGGCTCGGGCAGCCGGTCGATTCCGTGCCGGGCGAAGGTGTCCGCCATCTCCGCGAGCATCAGCGCGCGCAGCTTCGGGGTGCGGACGAACCCGAGGTCGTGCTGGACCGCAGGCACGCCGAGGCGGGTCGCCGCGAGCAGGGCCACCGGGAACTGGTAGTCGTACACCACCAGGTCCGGCCGCCACCGCTCGGCGAGTTCGACCACGTCGTCGGCCACCCGGTTGTTGACGAGGGCGGCCAGTGGGACGAACGCCTCGCGATCGGCCGAATTGCTCTCGACCACCCGCTGCATCAGGTCGGGCCGCTGGGTGCGGCCGGCCTCCCTGATGACCTTGCGCCAGTCGAGCCCCGGCGCGATGGGCAGGTACGGCAGACCGGCCCCGGCGACGTCTTCGCCACCGTCCATCGAGGCCGTCGCGACCTCGTGGCCGAGCTCGTGCATCGCCCTGGCCAGCGGGACCAGCGGGAAGAGGTGGCCGATGCCGGGTACGCCGGCGAACAGTACACGCATGGAGGAACCTCGCTCGGAGGGATGGGAGTTGGGGACGAGGGGGTTGGCGGGGTTCAGGAGGCGGCCCGGTGCAGGGCGGCTTCCATGCCGTTCAGCACGGCGTTGCAGTCGCGCTGCAGGGTGGCCGCGTCGACGGCGCTCAGCAGGTAGACCCCGAGCCAGTTGCGCGACCCCGCGGACGGGTCGAAGGCGGGGACCGTCCGGCCCGCGGGCATCGCGAAGGCGGGTACGGCCTCGATGGTGCTGCCCGGGGAGAGCAGGCTCTGCCAGTCCACGGCCTGCGGGTTCCAGACCGGGCTGCTCCGCCAGGGCACTCCCGACGCGTCGGCCGGGACGACGGCCAGCGACGCGGCGGCCCTGACCCCGTCGGTGAGCATGGCCGCCGGGTAGTCCACCCGCTCGCCGAGCAGCTGCCGGACCAGCATGCCGATCGGGTCGAGCCCGAAGACCTCGTGGACCTGCCTGGTCGTCAGCAGGCCGCCGAACCTGGCCGCGGTCTCGATGACCACCAGCTCGCCGTCCTTCATCAGCTTCAGCTCGGTGTGGGTGCCGCAGTTCTCCAGCCCGAGCGCGTCGACGGCCTGCCGCGACACCTCCTCGATCCGGCGTTGCAGCGGCACCGGCAGGACGGAGGGCGAGGTGCTGGCCACCTCGACGAAGGACGGCACGGTCGGCAGCTTGGCGGTCATGGCCAGCGGACGGTAGACGCCGTCCGCGACGATCCCCTCCACGCTCACGTAGTCGCCGTAGCCGGGCTCCTGGTACCAGCCCTCGGTGGATCCCTGGGCGATCGTCTCGACCAGGCGGTCCCGGTCGGTGTCCTCGGCGTACAGCTCGTTCATGCCGACCTGGCTGCCCGCCCGCAGTCCGCTCTCGATCCCGGCCCAGGCCGGGGCGGCCTCCTCGACCGAGTCCAGCACGATCTGGGCGACCGACCCGGCGCCCCAGGCCGGCTTGAGCAGCAGCGGGGCTTCGAGTTCGGCCAGTGCGGAGGTCAGGTCCCCGAGGCTGTCGACCCGGCGGAACGCGGGTATCGGCACCCCGGCGGCGGCCCAGGCCTCCCGCATCAGCCGCTTGTCCCTGGCGCGGACGATCCCCTCCCCCGGACCGGCCAGGTGGAGACGGCTCGCGGCGTGCGCGACGGCCAGGACCGCGAACTCCGAGAGGGTCAGCAGCGCGTCGGCCCCGATGGCCTTCGCGTACTCCACGATCAGCTCGACCAGTTCGTCGCCGCGCGGCGCCTCGGGCACCAGCTCGATGCTGGTACAGCTGGGCCGCCACACGTCCTCCCCGGACGTGGGCAGCGGCGCCAGCGCGAGGACGTGCAGCTCGCCGCAGGCGGCGATCCGCGGGAAGGCGTACTCCAGCGGGGCGCCGCCCTTGACGTAGACGTACAAGATCTTGTTCAACGTACTTACTCCTGAAGGAAGTTCAATCGTTCGCGGGCGTGCCGGAGCCACGCCGCACCGGCCCGCGGCAGGTCTGCCCGCGGCGTGTCGGCTCGCGGCGGCGCGTCGGCCCGCGGCGCGTCGACTCATGACACGCCGGGCCGCGGCACGCCGGGCCGGTGCGGCGCTCCGGCAGCGTCAGCCGGCGGTGCGGAAGGGGCGCAGCTGCAGCAGGCTGATCCGGTCGCCCTCGATCGCCCACTCGATGTCGACAGGGGCCCCGTACGTCTCGTCGGGCGAGAAGTGCGACTGCAACAGCCTGCTGATCAGGGCCAGTCGGCGCACGAGGTCCTTGGTCGCGGCATCCAGGTCGGTGGCGGCGGTGCCCAGTGAGACCGTCCGGCTTCCGCCCTCCATGGTGTTGCACAGGTACTGGAGCGGGGCGCCCCGGCCGGTCACCACGTCGGCCACCGAGCGCGGCGAGATGTTGAGGTAGACGTCGCGGAAGTCCTGCGGGCTCAGCGGATTGCAGGTGACCAGGACGCCGCCGACGGTGGATCCGACCTGCTCCTGGACGACCACGCCCATCCGGCAGTGGTCCAGGGCGATGCCCGCCTGGCGCCGCAGCAGCACCGCGCGCGGCGAGAACAGCGAGGCCCAGACCTCCCGGACGGCGTCGAGGACCGCGTCCGTGCCGCTGACGTGCGCCACCGATTCGTAGAGTCCGGCGGCGGAGAAGCCGGACAGGTCCTCGGCGTTGGAGGAGCTGCGGACGACCTGGACGGTGGCGCCGTACAGGTGGCGGTCGATCGCCCGGTCGACCTCGTCGCGGATCGGGTCGGGCAGCGGGGTGCCGCGGATCAGCCGCTGCACGTCGAGGCAGAGTTCCTCGATCCGCGACGTCTCCGCGTGGAGCGACGCCCGGTGCGAAGTCCCCTCCTGGAGAAGGGAGTCCAGCCGGTCGACGGCGTCCCGGAGCTCCGCCGAGGAGTCGAGGAAGCGCTGCTGGAGGGAGAACGGCAGCACGATCCCGCGCGGCACCTCGGCGTACTCCTTCACCAGGAGCTGCGCGGCGGCGTTCAGCTCGGCCCCGTCCGCGTCCTCCGGGAGGCCGAGCTGCCGGGCCAGGTAGCGCAGCAGGTCGGCCCGGGGCGGCCGGGGCACCTGGTAGAAGCCGAGCCAGCGGGCAGAGCCGTGCTGCAGCAGGTGGGTGAGTTCACCGAGGTTGGCTGCCTTGGTGCCGAACCGGACGTGGTCCCCCGCGCGCAGTTCGGACAGCGGGGTGATCGGCGTGGGCGTGAGGTCGGGCCGGTCGACGACGATGTGATCGGCCGGCGGAGTCGGCCGGACTCCCCCGTGGCCCTCGTGGCCCTCGCGGCTGCCGTCGCCACCGCGGTCCCCCGGCTGGGCGGCTTCGAGGAGGAGGTCCCCGCCCTCGGCCTCGACCCGGTAGCGCACCCACCGGCCGTCCAGCCCGGCGCGGTCGATCCGTTCGACGGCGCCGATGCCGACGGCGTTGGGGATCCGCCACCCGGCGGCCATCACGTTGATGTGGGAGAGCGGCGTGGTGTGCTCGGTGTGGATGATGCCGGACACCCGGGGAATGTCCTCCGGCACCCGGGGCATCACCACGATGTCGTGCCACTCCAGCGGTTCGGCCTCGGCCCGGTACTCCTCCTCCGAGCGGAACACCCGCAGCCGCCCGTGGGCCTCCCCGGGGTTCAGCGGCACGAACGAGGCCACGGAATAGAGCTCATGGGACAGGACGCGCGGAATCTCGCTCTCCGGAATTCCGGCGAGGTAGCCCTCCTGCTGGTGGCCGGCCGGCTTCAGGACCAGCCGCAGCGAAGGATCGACGTGCTCGCGCACCCGGTGATAGAAGAAGCGCAGCATGTCCTGGGACATGGTGTCGACGTCGACCGTTTCCAGGGACAGGAAATCCTCGGCCTCGTGGCCGCTTTCCGTGGACCGGCCGGCGCGGCCGGTATGGCGGGCGAGCGTGCCGAGATAGAAGCGGCGGTCGGGATTCCGGTAGACGTCGTCGTTGAACGAATCGAGCCTGCCGGCGAGTTCGTCGATCGACATGCCGAGGATCTCGCACGCGATGTAGCGGACATGGAGAGTGCCGTCGGCACTGTCGATGAAGTGAAGCACCGACTCGTCGCAGTCGAGCACGATCTTCACATAGGGATAGCCGCCGACCTGGCCGGCGAGCTCGGAGAACTCCTCAAGGGTGAGCTTTTCGTCTAAGAAGCGGGGCCGCGTGGTCGCGTCGTTGCGATCCGAACGGGTCATGCGCACAGAGTTCAGCCATTCGTCATCGTGTACACGATCCGTGCACACCTGTTGCAGAAGAGTCGGGTACGACCACGCCCACACTGCCATTCGGTATGAACGTTTGACGAATGATCATGCGACATCTGGCCATCATGCATCGATCCGGCCATAAGAATCCCGTCAAGGAAGCCATGACTCCGCATAAAGCTGTGGCAAAGGTCACAGCACGGGACGGCGGGCACGTGACGGGCAATCGGGGATTTCCGGAAGTGTTGATTCCTGAACGACTGTACGACCTCGGAGGACTGCGCACTCGCCCACCTCACCCGTCGGCAATGCCGACAAGTGGATCGAATCATTCCTCCGAATTCCGGGCTTCCCGGCCGCGCCGAATGTCCGCAGTTCCGGACGGGGCGCGGCATTTCGTCAACCGAGCGTGCGGTCCAGGTTGAACGCGGCGCTGATCAGCGCGAGATGGGTGAAGGCCTGCGGGAAGTTGCCGAGCTGCTCACCGGTCGGCCCGATCTCCTCGGCGTACAGGCCGAGGTGGTTGGCATAGGTGAGCATCTTCTCGAAGGCCAGCCGGGCCTCCTCCACGCGTCCGGCGCGGGCGAGGGCCTCGACGTACCAGAACGAGCAGATCGAGAAGGTGCCCTCGGCCCCGCGCAGACCGTCCGGGCTGGCCTCCGGGTCGTAGCGGTAGACCAGCGAGTCGGAGACGAGTTCCGCGCTCAGCGCGTCCAGGGTCGCCAGCCACTTGGGATCGCTCGGCGAGATGAACTTGGCCAGCGGCATCATCAGCACGGAGGCGTCGAGGACGTCGCCGTCCAGGGTCTGGGCGAACGCCCTGCGGTCGGCCGACCAGCCGCGTCGCATGATCTGCCGGTAGATCGCGTCCCGGCTCCGCTGCCAGCGCGGGAGGTCCGCCGGCAGCCCGCGCCGGTTCGCCAACCGGATGGCCCGCTCGATCGCCACCCAGCACATCAGCCGTGAGTACAGGAAGTCCTTGCGGCCGCCCCTGGTCTCCCAGACGCCTTCGTCGGGCTGGTCCCAGTGGTCGCAGAGCCAGTCCACCACGGCACCGACCTCGTCCCAGTGGTCGCTGCTGATCGGCTGTCCCCACTTGTCGTACAGGTAGACGGAGTCGATCAGGGCTCCGTAGATGTCCAGCTGGAGCTGGCCGGTGGCCGCGTTCCCCACCCGCACCGGGGCGGAGCCCAGGTATCCCTCCAGGTGGGAGAGCTCGCGCTCGGGCAGGTCGCTGCGCCCGTCGATCCCGTACATGATCTGCAGCGGTCCCGTGGCGCCGGCGCCGCCTCGCAGGATGCCCCGGTCGGAGAGGAAGCCCATGAAGGCCTCGGCCTCCGCGGTGAAGCCCAGCCGGAGCATGGCGTAGACGCAGAAGGCCGCGTCCCGGACCCACACGTACCGGTAGTCCCAGTTTCGCTCGCCGCCGATCCGCTCGGGCAGGCTCGTCGTCGGCGCGGCCACGATCGCACCGGTCGGCGCGTAGGTGAGCAGTTTCAGCACCAGCGCGGAGCGGTGCACCATCTCGCGCCACCGCCCGTGGTAGCGGGACCCGGCCAGCCAGCGGCGCCAGAACCGCACCGTCGCCTCGAACTGCTCCTCCGCCTCGGCCCGGGGACACGCCCGCGGGGCCAGGTCGCCGCCGACCCGGTCGAGGGCGAACACCGCCGACTCGCCTTCGAGGAGCTTGAAGTGCGACCCCACGTCCACGCCCTCGCGTTCGAGCGGCACGGTGGCCGTCAGCGCGAGCGCCATCGAGGGGGACTCGAAGACGGCCTCGTGGGCCCGGACACTCACGGTGTGCGGTTCGGACCCGTAGTCGAAGCGGGGAGCCACCCGCGCCCGGAACGGAAGCGTTCCCCGGGCACAGACCACCCGCCGGATCAGCCGGTGCCGACCGGCCTCGCGCGACTCGTCCACGACCGGCATGAAGTCCTGGATCTCCGCCACCCCGTCGGTGGCGAAGAACCGGGTGATCAGGACGTTGGTGTCGGGGAAGTAGAACTGCCGGGTGCGCGTCGGCACATCGGCGGCCAGCTCGAAGGACCCGCCCCGGTCGGCGTCGAGGATGGACGCGAAGACGCTCGGGGCGTCGAAACGCGGGCAGCAGTACCAGTCGATCGTGCCGTCGGTCCCCACCAGCGCGGCGGACCGGAGATCGCCGATCAGGCCGTGCTCGGCGATCGGCAGATAACGCGAGCCGTCCGCCGACCCGAATCCGGTGCCCTGCAGTGCCATAACGGCCTCCCTACCGCCGCGGCGTGGACGCCGGGCAGAGCCGTGCCCGTTGACGGTGGAACACCGTCGTCGCGGACCTTGTTCCGGGTCACCCTGCGTATCGGGGGCGGGAACGGCCACGGGCCGACCCGCAGGGTGCCCCGAACGCAGGGGTCCGCTCACGCAGGGCCTCAGACTCCGGGTCCGCTCACGCAGGGTCGGTGAACACCGCGAGCGCGGCGTCCCGGACGTCCGGCCGCGGGTGGCGGCGCAGCGCGTGCAGCACCTCCCGCCACTCGGCGGGCCAGCCGAGCTGCGCCCCCGTGTTCGTCAGTGCGACGGCGAACAGGCCGGGCGCGAGTCCGTCGTCGGCGGCCAGTCGGCGGGCGGCCGCCAGCGCGTGCTCCGCTGCCTCCCGTCGTCCGTTGCCCTGGCGGTTCAGTGCGTCGGCGGCGGCCACCGCCAGCACCGGACGGTCGGCGACCAGGACGGCCAGCTCGGCGACGCGCTCGCCCAGGTCCGGTGCGTCGAGGTCGAGCGCCTCGACCAGTCGGCGGGTGGCCTCGGGCAGCAGCGCGGGTTCGGTGAGCAGAATCGCGGCGACCTCCCGCCGGGTGGCACGGACGGCCCGCGCGGTGGCGTTCGGGCTCCACATCCAGCCGGTGAGCGCGTCGATCCGCCGCCGGGCCGGCTGGTCGCGGCCGGGAAGCTCCGGTTCCCCGGCGCGCAGGGTCTCGATCAGGGCGGTCAGGGCGTCCGCCAGGACGCTGCCCGTCGCGCAGCCGCCCAGCGGGTGCGGGGCGTCCGACAGGGCCATCCCGGTCAGCGCGCGGGCCGCTCCCCGGCAGCGGTCCTGCTCGGCGAGGTCGGTCACCAGCGGGACGAGTGCCCGCACCGCCTCCGGCGCGTACCGGCCCCAGGAGACGAGCTGCCCTTGCGCGGGTGAGGCGGTGAGGAGGTCGGCGTCGACCGCCAGCCGGGCCATCAGGCCGGCGAACGCCGGGCGGTGCTCCGCGGCCGTCCGTTCCCCGCTCAGGTGCAGGACCAGTGCCTTCCGCAGTCCCTCCGGCCCGTCGGCCGCTTCGGTGAGCACGTCCCACAGCGGCAGGTCGGCGATCCGGTCACCGACCGTCGCCAGCACCGCGGCGCGGACGTCGTGGTGCTGCCCCGGCGCGGTGTACACCTCGCGCAGCAGGGCGGCCGCCTCGTCCAGGACCAGGTGCGCGGCGGCGAGCCGGACGGCCTGCTTGCGGCTGGTCACCTTCGCCGCCGGATCGAGCGCGATCCGCCGCAGCGCGGGGCCCAGTTCGGAGCTCCGCGCGAACCGGGCGGCGCGGCCGGCCGCGTGGAGGGCGACCCGGGCGCGGTCGTCGGCGGCGTGGGAGAGCAGTTCGGGCAGCGCCCCGGCGGGGCGCTCGGTCCAGGGCAGCGCGGCGAGCGCGGCCTCGGCGAGGACGGTGTCGGCGGAGTCCGCGTACCGGCGCAGCAGGGCCTCGCCGTGGACGGGGATCCGTGCCGCGGCGCGCAGGGCGGCGGCGCGCTCGGCCAGGGCCCGGGTGGGGTCGCCGACCGTGCGGGCGAGCTGTTCGGCGGCCGCGTGCTGCTGTGCGGGGAGCCAGCGGTCCGCGTCGACCAGGTCGGTCGCCGTCAGGGGGGTGTCGAGCAGGGGCCCGAGCAGATCGGTGCGGATCCGGGTCAGGACGGCCCGCACCGGGGCCAGGGTGACGGCCGACGGCCTGAGCGCGAGCAGCCGGGCCACGCGTTCGCCGCCGGTGGCGGGGTCGCGCAGCAGCGGTGCGGCGGCCCGTTCGACGGCACGGTCGCCGCCCGAGTGCAGGACGCGCTCCAGGAGTTCGGCGAGGGCGGGAGCACGTCGTGCCCGGTCGCCGAGCGTCCCGGCCAGCGCGAGCAGCAGTGCGGCGTCGCGGGATCGGGCCGAGCGGTCCAGGGCGGCCCACAGTGCGTCGACCACCGCCGCCTCGCGCCGGGGCGGGACGGTGAGGCCGACGCCGTCGGTCCGTTCGAGGGTGCGGACGGCCCAGGCGAGCAGTTCGCGGGCCGGCCCGCCCACGTGCTCGCCGAGGACGGCGCCGGCGAGGCGGCCGAGTGCGGTACGCGTGCGCGCCGAACAGTCCCGGGCGGCCAGGGCGTCGTCGGTGAGCCGCTCCAGCGGGCCGGCGGTGGCGTCGTCGAAGAGCCGCGGCGGCACGTCCGCGACCTCCTCCAGCGCCGTGCCGCGGACCGGGTCCTGCTCGTTGCGCAGTCGGGTGAGCAGTTCGAGCGCCTCGGGCAGGGCGCCCGGTTCGCCGCAGAGTGCGGCCTGCCGGACCAGTTGTGCCCAGGCCCAGCCCCGGTCCCAGGCGTCGGCCACGCGGGTCTCGGCCAGCAGCCTCGGCCGGGCCTCGGCGACCGGCAGCAGGACGAGCGGGACGACGTCCTCGCTGTCCGCCGCCAACCGGGCCCGCGCCCGCACGTGCCGCTCCTTCGCGGGCAGCACGGCGAGGACGTCGACGGAGTACCAGGAGTGGTACGGCCCGGGCTGCGCCGCCACCTCGTCGTAGAAGGCGGCCCGCCGGGCCGGGGGCAGCTGCCGCAACAGCGCGAGGTGGCTCCCGTGGTGGCGGTGCGCGAGCGCGGCGAGTCCGTCCGGCCGGGCCGCGGCCAGCCGACGGGCCACGCCGGCGCGCAGCGGCGGCTCATGGCGGTGCCGGTCGATCGCGAGCAGCAGGCGGACGGTCCGCTCGGCGGAGACGGCGGCGAGGCCGGCGAGCCGGTCGCGCAGCGGGCCGGGCAGGCCGGCCACGGGGTGGCGCTCCAGCAGCTCCAGCATCCGGGCCGGTTCGCGGCCGGCGGCGGCGGCCAGGCCGAGGGCGTGCCGCTGCCAGAAGGTGCGCCTCAAGCCGTACGGCAGGTCGTCGAGTTGACGCTCGGCCTCGTCCAGCACCGCGCCCGGGTGGCGGTGTCCGAGCGAGGTGGAGAAGGCGATCGCGTGGGCCAGCGCGGGCAGTTCGGCGGCGACGGCCTCGGCCGAGCAGACCGGCAGCAGCCGGGCCGCCTCGGCGGCGCCCCAGCGCTCGCGGACGACCGGCACCAGCCGCTCGGCCACCGCTGTGCGCCCGGCCCGCAGGACGGCGCGGGCCAGCTCGTCGCGGACCGCCTTCGGGGCGGTGAGCATCGCGGCCTCAAGGTCGCCGTCCGGGAACGGCAGCTCGCCGATCGCCCGGTGCGCGTAGCGCCGCACGACGGGGTCGGGGTCGTCGATCCGGTCGATCAGATGGTGCGCCCGCCGTCCGGCGAGGGCGGCCAGCGCGGCGAGTCGGCGTTCGTACGGGCCGCGGCCGTCCAGCTCGGCGAGCAGGGCCGTCAGGTCGGAGGGGGCGAGGGCGGCGGCGGTACGGGCCACCTCGCGCAGCCGGAGCGGATGGGGCAGTGGTTCGACGGCGGCGAGCAGCCGGTCGGCAGTCAGGTGAGGCATCGGCGCCGATTGTGCCCGACGGGCGCGGCCCGGGCATCCGGTTTTTCACGGCGGTGCGCCGGCCGGCGGGCCGGGCCGGTCCGGGCCGGGTCCGGGTCGGTCCGGTCCGGTTCTGCTCGGGTCGGCTCGGTCCGGGGCTGCACGCCGACCGGCGTCCGGTCATTCCGGCTCGGTCGGCAGGGTCCGGGCGAGCCACTCCCGGACGGCCTTCGCCGTCGTGCCCACGTGTTCGTCGAGGATGGAGTAGTGGTCGCCCGGCACGTCGCCGGCGCGCAGGTGCAGGGTCGGGACGGTCGGCTCCGGCTCCTGGCGGTCGAGGAAGATGCGGGCGTAGGCGCCCATGGCGGCGAGGGCGGGCTCGTCGAGCCTGGTCGCGCTGCGGACGGCCAGTTCGGCGAGTCGGCCCTCGTCGCGGACGGGGAGGGTGTCGAGCAGGACCACCGCCTCGGCGCCGACGCGTTCCGCGACGGCCTGGGCGACCAGCCCGCCGGAGGAGCGGCCCAGGAGCACGACCGGGCGGTCGAGTCGCCCGATCGAGGCGGCGTGGGTCCGGACGAGGCTCTCCACGTCCTCGGGGACGGGACCGCCGTCGTACCCCGGGTGCGGGAGCAGCCACAGGCCGGGCAGGTGCCGGGCGAGGAGGGCGTACTCCCCGGGGGGAGAGGTGAGGGCGGGGAAGCAGACGACGGCCGGGCCTTCGCCGGCGCTGAGCCGCTGCGGGGCGACGGACGGGAGGGTCGCCGCCGACGGCAGCGCCCAGGAGGCGGAGACGAGCAGGTGCATGGCCTCCCGGGGCCGGCCCAGCTCGCACAGTTTGCGGTACAGGAAGGTGAGCGTCCCCGGGGCCGGCGGTGGGCGCAGCTGCTCGGCGAGGGCCCTTGGGGTGGCGGCGTCGAACACCACCGTGGCGGGAAGGCGCAGGCCGGTCCGTGCCTCCAGTCGGTTGCGCAGTTCGATGGAGGTCAGCGAGTCGAAGCCGAGGTCGGGGATCGGGGTGTCCGGGTCCACGTCCGGGTAGCTGAGGACGGCGGCGACCTCGGCGCGCACCATCTCCAGCGTGCCGGCCGGCGGGGTCGGTTCCGGTGTGCTCCGCGGTTCCGGACGGTGCGGGTGGTGGGGCTGGTTGGGGTAGGCGGGCTCGGTCGGACGGTTCGGGTGGTCGAAGGCGATCGGTACCAGGACGGGTTCGTCGGTGCCCAGTGCCGCCTCCAGGAGTGCCAGGCCCTCGGCGGGCGCGAGGGGCAGCAGGCCGGCGGCCGTCCGGTCGGCCATCATGCCGATCGTCCAGGGCCCCCAGGCCAGGGAGAGCGCGGGGAGTCCCAACCGCCGCCGGTGTCGGGCGAGTTCGTCGAGAGAGCTGTTGGCCGCCGCGTAGTTGGCCTGCCCGGCGTGGCCGAGCACACCGGACGCCGAGGAGAACAGCACGAAGGCGTCCAGGTCCCGGTGCGCGGTCAACTCGTGCAGCTGCCAGGCGGCTTCGGCCTTGGGGCGCCACACCGTCGCCAGGCGGGCCGGGGTCATCGACGTCAGGATGCCGTCGTCGAGCACTCCGGCGGTGTGCACGACGGCCCGCAGGTCCTCGATGGAGTCGACCAGTGCGGCCAGCGCCGCCCGGTCGGTGACGTCCAGGCGCGTCTCGCCGCTGCGGCCGGCGACGACGACGCGCACTCCCCTGCCCCGCAGGTGCTCGGCGACCTCCCGGCCCAGTGCGCCGCCGCCGGTGACCAGGACGGTGCCGCGCCAGGTGAAGGTGCCGCCCGGCACGGGGACCAGGTTCGCGCGTTCGGCCACCGTGTCGGTCTGCCCGTCGCCGAGTTCGGCCAGGGTGAACCGGCCCGGGTGCTCCGTCTGCGCGACCCGCACCAGGCCGGCCACCGCCGCTCCCGCCGGATCTCCCGGCCGTACCAGGACGGTGAGGTGCTCGTGGTCGGCCTGCAGTTCCCGCAGTGCGAGCGCCAGGGCGGCGGGGGCGTCGCCGGGCCGCACCTCGTGGACCCGACCGCGCGGCCGGCCCGGAGTCCGCTGCCACTCCGGGCGGAACAGCGCGCCCCGGCCGGCCCCCGGCACGGGGTGGCCGGTCGGACGCGGTCCGGTCGAGCGGGTACCGAGCGGACCGGTGTCGGCCGCAGGGGTGCTCGTCGAACGGGGTCCGAGCGCGCGCACGGTGATTGATTCGACGCAGGCCACCGGCCGGCCCTCGTGGTCGGCGACGGCGATCCGCCCGTCGCGGATGCGGACCCGCAGCCCCGTGGCCCCCCGCGCCAGCAGGTGCACCCCGCACAGGGCGAACGGCACTCCCCCGCCGAGCAGCCGCGCCGGGTGCAGCGCCGCGTCGAGCAGGGCGGGGTGGAGCGCGAAGCGCCCCGCGTCCGGGAAGTCCCCGCGCACCTCGCCGAAGAGGTCGTCGCCGCGGCGCCACACCCTGGACAGCCCGCGGAACGCCGGTCCGTACTCGGCGTGGTCGACGTCGAGCTCCTCGGCGTCCGGCGGGGGCCACGGGCCGATGTCCACCGGCGGCGCGGGGCGGGAGTCCAGCCGGCCGCTGGCGCAGAGGACGCCGTTGGCGTGCACCTCGAACGGCCGTACGCCGCCGGTCCCGGGACGTACGACGATCTCGGCGCGCCGGGTCTCCGGCAGGCGCATCACCGTGTGCAGGACCAGGTCGTCGACGGTGCCGCAGCCGGCCCGTTCCCCCGCGTACAGCACCAGTTCCAGGATCGCCGTGGCGGGCACGACCGCCGTTCCGTCGACGACGTGGTCGAGCAGCCACACGGGGGTGAGGTCGGCGGTGCACACCACCTCCCCGGAACCGGGCACGACGACGGTCGACTCGATCAGGGGGTGCTCGGCGGCGCGGTCGAGCCAGTAGCGCCGGCGCTGGAAGGCGCGGGTGCCCCGCAGCCGGGCCGCCGTCCGCTCGGGGTCGGTGGTGGGGATGACGCCCTCGATGCCCTCCACGCCCTCCAAGTCCCCGACGCCCGGGCCCAGGTCGACGAGGGTGACGCCGTCGACCGCGGCCACCTGCTCGGCGAGGCCGACCGTCTCGTGCCGGCGCCGCACCCAGTGCTCCGGATCGTCCGGGCGGGCGCCGATGACCGGAATGAGCGGCGGGCGGTACGTCAGGCTCCGTGCCGTCTCCGCGAACTCCTCCGGCCCACCGGCGGTGAGCAGCCTCGCCGCATCGGGCAGGGACAGGACTCCGGCCACGTGAGCCGCCGCGATCTGCCCGGCGCCGTGCCCGATCAGCGCGTCCGGGCGGTACCCCCAGGACTCCAACAGGCGGAACAGCGCCACCTCGTGGGCGAACAGGGCCGCCCGGGCGAGGTCCGTCCGGTGCGCCGGGTCCGGTGCCGTGTTCAGCACCGGATCCAGCTGGGCGCGCACCTCCTCGAACGCGGCGGCGAACACCGGGTACTCGGCCGCCAGGTCCCGGGTCGTCCCGCGCTGCTGCGCCCCCTGCCCGGGGAACAGGAACGCCACGCGCAGCTGCTCGTACTCCTCGACGATCACATGCGCGTTGGTCCCCGAGATCCCGAAGGCCGACACCGCGGCCCGGCGCGGACGGTTCCGCGTCGGCCGGGACGCCGGCCGGCCCGTCGGCCAGGGCGTCGGCCCGGTGACCAGGCGGACGGCCCCGGCGGACCAGTCGACGTGCGGGCTGGGCTCGTCGACGTGCAGCGTGGCGGGCACGGTGCGGTGCCGCATCGCCATCACGGTCTTGATCACGCCGGCGACCCCGGCGGCCGCCTGGGTGTGCCCGAGGTTGGACTTGACCGTACCGACCAGGAGCGGCGCCGACCGGTCCCGGTCCTGGCCGTAGGTGGCGAGCAGCGCGGCCGCCTCGATCGGGTCGCCCAGGGCGGTGCCGGTTCCGTGGGCCTCGACCACGTCCACGTCGGCGCCGGTCAACCCGGCATCGGCCAGCGCCTGCTGGATCACGGCCGCCTGGGCGGGGCCGCTGGGCGCCGTGAGGCCGTTCGACGCCCCGTCCTGGTTGACCGCGGAGCCGCGCAGCAGGGCCAGGATCGGGTGACCGTTGCGCAGCGCGTCGGACACCCGCTCCAGGACCAGCAGTCCCACCCCCTCCGACCAGGCGGTGCCGTCGGCGGCGGCGGAGAACGGCTTGACCCGTCCGTCCGGGGCCAGGCCGCGCTGCCGGCTGAACACGACGAAGCTGTCCGGCGTGGCCATGACGGTCGCGCCGCCCGCCAGGGCCAGGTCGCACCGGCCGTCGCGCAGGGCGTCCGCCGCGAGGTGCATGGCGACCAGCGAGGAGGAGCAGGCGGTGTCCAGGGTGAGCGCCGGGCCGTGCAGCCCCAGGTTGTAGGCGATCCGCCCCGAGGCCACGCTGCCCGCCGCGCCCAGGGCGAGCTGCGCCTGGAGCTGGTGGGCGCTGCCCCGGAAGCGGCCGGCGTAGTCGTTGTACATCAGGCCGACGAAGACGCCGGTGTTGCTGCCGCGCAGCGATTCGGGCGCGATGCCCGTCCGTTCGAACGCCTCCCAGGCCGTCTCCAGCAGCAGTCGCTGCTGCGGGTCGGTGGCCAGGGCCTCGCGCGGCGACATGCGGAAGAACGCCGCGTCGAAGTCGGCCGCGTCCTTGAGGAAGCCGCCGCGGGTGACGTAGCTGGTGCCGATGTGGTCGGGGTCGGGGTGGAACAGGTCGTCCAGGGGCCAGCCCCGGTCGGTGGGGAACTCCGTGATCGTGTCCTGGCCGGCGGCGACCACGCGCCAGAGGTCCTCGGGGCTGCTGATCCCGCCGGGGTAGCGGCAGGCCATGCCCACGATCGCGACCGGCTCGGTGGCCGTGGCCCCGCGGGCGGGCGGTGGCGGGCCGGCGGCCGCGCCCGTGAGGTAGTCGGCCACCGCGCGGGGCGTGGGGTGGTCGAACACCAGGGACGGCGGCAGGGCGACGCCCAGGTCCGCGCCCAGCCGGTCCCGCAGCCGTACGGTGCCGAGCGAGTCCAGGCCGGCTTCGGCGAACGGCTGGTCCGCCCCGGGCGACCGGCCGGTGATCCCCGCGGTCGCCCGCCGGACCACGTCGAGCAGGTACTGGTGGCGCAGCCGCCGCCGCGCCGGTTTGCCCGAGGAGGTCTGCGGGATCCGGCTGACGGGGCGGATCTCCTGCGGCACCCGGTGCGGTGGCAGCAGGCCGCGGCAGAAGGCCAGGAGCGCCGCCGGATCCGCGTCGCCCACCACGTAGGCGACCGGCACCTCGCCGAGCACCGCGTCGGGCTCTCCCGCCACGGCCACCTCCCGGATGCCGGGGCAGCGGGCCACGATCTGCTCGATCTCGGCCGGGTGGACGTTCTCGCCGCCCCGGATGATCACGTCGCTCGCCCGCCCGGTCACCACCAGTCGGCCGCCCTCCTCGTGGCCGAGGTCCCCGGTCGCGTGCCACCCGTCGGCGCCGGGCATCCGCAACCGGAGCTCGCCGTCGACGAACCGGGTGTCGATCCCGGGCAGCACGACGCCGTCGACGGCGATCTTCCCGGACGCCTCCGTGCTGCCGTAGCCGTCGTGCAGCTCGCGCCCGAACGTACGGCGGAACCGGGCCCGCAGCTCCTCCGGCAGCGGGGCGCCGGCGGACAGGCAGCGCGGCGGCAGCGGCGCCCCGGCGTCCAGGAGCTGGGTGAAGACCGTCGGGACGCCGCCCAGGGCCGTGAACGGCGTCCGGCGCAGCAGGGCGGCCGCCAGGTCCGCGGTGAAACGGTCCATCACGTAGGCACTCGCGCCCAGGGCCAGCACGCCCACCACGCACATCGAGTGCCCGAACGCGTGGAACAGCGGCAGCGGCCAGAGCAGGTGGTCGTCGCCGGACATGCCCAGCAGTCCCCGGTAGGCGAGATCGGCCGACCGCAGCCAGGCCCGCTGCGCCGACAGCACGCCCTTCGGGTCCCCGCCGGTCCCCGACGTGTAGTGCAGCCAGGCGGGCTCGTCCGGTCCGAGGTCGTCCCGCGGCGGCGTACGGGTGGCCCCGAGCAGCTCGTCGACGGTCACCACGCGGGCGCCGGCCACCCGCCGGACCCGCGCCAGGTGCGCGCGGTCGGTGACCACCAGCTCGGCGCCGCTGTCCGCCACCCGGAACCGGAGGTCGTCCTCGCCGCTTCGCGGGTCGAGCAGAACGCCGACCGCGGCCGCGCGGGCGACCCCGAGGGTGGCCGTGACGGCGGGCACCCCGCCGGCCAGGCACAGCGCCACCCGGCCGCCGCGCCCGACCCGCAGGTTGCCCGCCACCCGGGCGGTGCGGCGGGCGAGTTCGCCGTAGTCCACCGTGCCGTCGGCATCGGCGAAGGCGGTCCTGGCCCCGCGTTCCGCTGCGTGACGGAGGATCAGTTCATGCACCTTGCAACCCCTGCGGTCGGTGACGTGGCCACTCCGTCACGCGGTAACCCGGTGACGCGGCAACGGTGTTCACCGTAGCGAATTCGGAGTCCCGGTCACTGCGCACGCCGAGCCCGTGTCTCCCGGCGGCCACCACGACGACGTACGGGGAGGCGAAGTTCGGCCGCGACCGACGGCGCTTTCCGGGCGCCGCTCCGGGCGCGACGGGGCGGACGGGGCGGACGGCGCCGGCCGATCAGCCGTCGCCCCGGGCCCAGGTGCGGTAGGCGGCCACCGCCGTGGGCAGGGTGGGGAAGATCCGGTCGGCGCCGACGGAGGTGCTCAGGCCGTAGGCGTCGAGTTCGTCGCGCAGGTCCTGCTTGACCCGGGCCAGGGCGAACACGATGCCGCGGGCTTCGAGTTCGAGGCGCAGGGCGTCCAGCGAGTCCAGCGCGGTGATGTCCACCTCGACGTTCGCCTCGGTGTTGAGGACGAACCACCGCACCGTCTCCGGCTGTTCGGCCAGGGCGGCGAGCGCCCGGCGCCGCAGGTTCTCCGCGTTGGCGAAGAACAGCGGGGAGTCGTAGCGGTAGACGAGCAGGCCGGGGACGGTCCGCGCCTCGGGGTAGTCGTCGACGTCGTGCATCCCGGCCACGCCCGGCACCAGGCCGAGCACCGCGTCGTGCGGCCGCGCGACCCGGCTGAGCAGCTCGATCACCGACAGTCCCACCGCGACCAGGACGCCGTAGAGGATGTCCAGGCTCAGCACGCCGGCCATGCATCCGAGCGCCAGCAGCAGTTCACGGCTCCGGAAGGAGGCCAGCCGGCGGAAACCGGCGAGGTCGATCATCCGGAGTGCGGCGAACACGACCAGGGCCCCGAGTACGGCGTCCGGGGTGTCGTGCAGCAACGGGCTGAGGAACAGCAGCACGGCGACCACGCCGAGGCCGGCCGTGAGCGCGTACAGCTGGGTGCGTCCTCCGGCCGACTCGGCGAGCGCGGTACGGCTGGCGCTGCTGCTCACCGGGAAGCCCTGGAAGAAGCCCGCGCCGAGGTTGACCGCGCCGAGGCCCAGCAGTTCCTGGTTGGCGTCCAGCCGCCGCTCCTGCCCCGATCCTTCGAAGGCGCGCGCGGTGAGGATGAAGTCGGTGTAGCCGACCAGGAGGATCCCCAGTGCCGGCAGCAGCAGCCGGTTCAGCTCGGTGAGGTCCGGCAGCACGGGACGGGGCAGCCCGGCCGGGATCTCGCCGATCACGGCGAGGCCGTGGTCCTTGAGCGAGAACGCGGCCGAGACCGCGGTGCCGAGCACGACGGCCAGCAGCGGGCCGGGCAGGCGCGGGAGGAAGCGGGCCGCCAGGAGGAGGAAGAGCAGGGTGGCGGCGCTGAAGGCGACCGTCGGCAGGTGGGCCTCGGTGAGGTTCGAGGCGAACGACGTCAGCTGCGGGAAGAACCCCTCTCCCCGCACGTCGATCCCGGTGAGTTTGGACAGCTGGTCCACGATCATGATCAGTGCCACGCCCGCGAGGTAGCCGATCAGCACCGGTCGGGAGAGCAGGTCGGCGACGAAGCCGAGCCTGGCCAGCCAGGCCAGCACGCACAGCAGGCCGACCACCACGGCCAGGCTCGCGGCCAGGACGGCGTAGCGGGCGGTGTCGCCGCCGGCCAGCGGGCCGATCACGGTGGCGGTCATCAGCGCCGTGGTCGACTCGGGCCCGACCGACAGCAGCCGGGACGAGCCGACCAGGGCGTACAGCACGATCGCGGGCAGGATCGCCCACAGCCCGGTGACCGGCGGCAGCCCCGCCACGCTCCCGTACGCCATGACCTGGGGCACCAGGTAGGCCACCACCGTGGCACCGGCCACCAGGTCGCCGCGCAGCCAGTCGCGCCGGTAGGAGCGGAGCACCGTGAGTCCCGGCAGGGCCGGCACGACGCGGTGCCGTCGTCGCCCGGGGGGAGTACCGGCGGCCATGGATCTCCTCAGGGGCTCCGGAACGCCGTCACGGACGGGAGCCGGCCGTCGCGGCGCCGCGGGCGGCTGCCCCGCCGCCGGCGCCGGACACGCTGCGGGCGACGAACTTGCCCAGTTCCCACAGCAGCAGGAGCGCGAGGGCGGCCAGCAGGGCCCAGCCGAACTGCCGGGCGGTGATGTCGGTGGTTCCGAGGAGGCGGTGGAACGCGTCCATCTGGGTGACCAGCACCGCCAGGGCGAACTCGCCGAGGGCCGCCCTGTTCATCTGCTTGCTGTCGAAGGTGCTGACGGTCAGTGCGGAGCCGCGCTCGCTGCGGCATTCGTAGGCCGCCACGATCAGGCAGAGCGCGAAGGCGGTGAACGCGATCGAGTTGCCGGTCCGCGCGCTGTGGTAGTGGGCCTCGCCCAGCTTGGTCAGCCCGAGCAGGGCGACCGTGACGGCCAGCCCGGCGAGCCCGACGGTGATCATCACGGGCCCGGTCAGCACCGTCTCGCCGCGCGGGCGCGGGGTGCGCCGCATCAGGCCGGGGCTCTCCTGGTCGAAGCCCAGGGCGAAGCCGAAGGGGGCGTTGACCACGAAGTGGACCCACAGGACCTGCGCCGGGGTGAACGGCTCGCCGGCGGCGATGTTCAGGAGCGCGGCGCCGAGGAAGGTCAGCACGAACGTCACCAGCAGCACCAGGACGAACCGGATGTACTTGGTGAGGTTGTCGTAGAGCTTCCGGCCCTCCTCGACGGCGTACACGATGGTGGCGAAGTTGTCGTCGGCGAGGACCATGCGGCTCGCGTTCTTCGCCGCGTCGGTGCCGCTGCCCATGGCGATGCCGATGTCGGCGGCCTTGATCGCCGGCGCGTCGTTGACGCCGTCGCCGGTCATGGCGACCACGTCGCCCTTCCGCTTGAGCGTGGCGGCGAGCAGCACCTTGTGCTCGGGTGCGACCCGGCCGAGGACGCCGATGCCGTCGATCCGGGACAGCCGCTCGTGCTCCGGCAGGGCGGCGAAGTCGGCGCCGAGGACGGCCTCCCCGTCGATGCCGAGTTGACGGGCGATGGCCGCTCCGGTGGTGACGTCGTCGCCCGTCACCATGCGGACCCGGATGTGGGCGGCCTGCGCGCTGGCGATCGCGGCCCGTGACTCCTCGCGCGGCGGGTCGACCATGGCCACCAGGCTGGTCATCCGCAGGTCCTCGACGAACGCCAGCAGGTCGCCGTCCGGGTCGAAGTCCGCCGGGTCCAGGTCGCGGACGGCCCCGGCCATCACCCGCAGCCCTTCGCCGCCCATCCGCTCGGTCTGCGCCCGGGCGCGTCCGCCGAGCTCCGCGTCCCAGGGGACGACCACGCCGTTCGAGTCGGCCGAGGAGGCCCGGGCCATGACGGCGGGGGCCGCGCCCTTGACGAAGCACCGCACCACCGCCCGGCCGTCCGCGTCCTTCGCCTCGTTGAAGCTGGCCATCAGCTTGTAGGTGGGGTCGAACGGCAGTGTGGCGAGCCGGGGGAAGCGCTCCCGGGTGGCCTCGATGTCCAGCCCGGCCTTGTGGCAGAGGACGAGCAGCGCGCCCTCGGTCGGGTCGCCGACGACCTGGCCGTCGACCAGTTTCGCGTCGTTGGCGACCAGGTGGGGCAGGACGGCGTCCTCGATGCTCGGGGCGGAGCCCGCGGCGTGGTGGATCCGCCCGTCGAGGCGGTAGCCGGTGCCGGAGACGGTGTAGCGGTCGGCGGGGGTGAGCACCTCGACGACCGTCATCTGGTTCATCGTGAGGGTGCCGGTCTTGTCGGAGTTGATGGCCGAGGGAAACCGAGGGTCTCGACGGACGGCAGTTCCTTGACGATCGCGTGCCGCTTGGCCAGGTTGAGGCTGCCGACGGAGAGGATGACCTGGCTGACCGTCGGCAGCGCCTCCGGGATCGCCGCGATGGCCAGCGAGACCGCGCTGACGAAGAGGGCGTCCCACGCCTGGTCGCGGCTGCGGCCGAGCGCGAACATCACGACCATGGTCAGGCCGGCCGCCGCCGCGATCCAGAGCGTCAGTGTGTTCAGCTCCCTGGTGAGCGGCGACTGCTCCTTCTCGGTGGCCGACAGCATTCCGGAGATCTTGCCCAGTTCGGTGCCGGAGCCCGTCGCGGTGATGACGAGCAGTCCGCTGCCGTGGGTGACCGGGGTGTCCATGAACGCCATGTTGGTCTGGTCGCCCGGGCCCAGCGCCCCGGCCGGCAGGGTGCCGGTGTCCTTGGCGGCGGGAACGCTCTCGCCGGTCAGCGCCGACTCGTCGATCTGCAGCGCGCTGGCCTCGACGATCCGTCCGTCCGCCGGGACCTCGTCGCCCGCCCTGACGAGCACCACGTCGCCCACGACCAGCTGTTCGGCCGGGATCTGCGCCTCCGTCCCGTCCCGCCGCACCCGCGCGGTGGCCTTCATCATCGACCTCAGCGCGTTCATCGCGCTCTCGGCCTTGCCCTCCTGCCGCAGGCCGACCACGGCGTTGAGCAGCGTCAGGACGATCAGCAGGATCCCGGTGGTCCACTCCTTGATCGCCAGGGAGACCACCGCCGCCGCCAGCAGGATGATCTGCATGTAGCTGCAGTACTGGTCGAGGAAGCGCAGCCAGTCGGGCCTCGACTTCTCCTCGGGCAACGCGTTCGGCCCGTTCGCGGCGAGCAGTTCGGCCGCCCGGGCGGCGCTGAGCCCGGTCGCCGGGTCCACCCCGAGCGAGGACGCGACCTCGTGGGGAGGTCGCGCGTACCACGGGTCCGGGGACTCCTGCGGGCCGGACGGCCCAGCCTGCTCCGCCATTCCTCACTCCTCGGGATCCGGGAACGTCCCCCCTTGGACGTCGGTCGGTCCGACACGTCGACACGGACGGGCCACGCGCGAACGGATCACGCGCACCGCCGGATCACGTGCGGCCGCCCCGGGGGGCCTCCGCCTCCAGCAGGCGCTTGGCCGTGCGCAGGTCCTTGCGGATCCGCTCGTCGACCGTGGGGAACTGCGGATCGATCCCGATCAACGTGTGCGCGAGCACCGCCGCCGCGCAGATGCGCGCGAACCACTTGCGGTCGGCCGGTACGACGTACCAGGGCGCCCACGGCGTGCTCGTGGCCGACAGCATGTCGGAGAACGCCTCCTGGTAGTCGTCCCAGCGCTCGCGCTCGCGGATGTCCGCCTCGGAGAACTTCCAGTTCTTCTCGGGCAGGTCGATCCGCGCCAGGAAGCGCTTGCGCTGCTCCTCCTTGGAGAGGTTCAGGAAGATCTTCACCACCTTGAACCCGTTGTCGGTGAGGTAGCGCTCCCAGTCGTTGATCTCCCGGTACCGGCGGTGCCAGACCCCGGGGCCCTTCGCCTCCTCCGGCAGCTTCTGCCGGTCGAGGTTCTCCGGGTGGACGCGCACCACGAGGACCTCCTCGTAGTGCGAACGGTTGAAGATCCCGATGTCCCCGCGCGCCGGGAGCCGCTGCGCGTACCGCCACAGGAAGTCGTGGTCGAGCTCCTCCGTGGAGGGCACCTTGAAGCTGCTCACGTGGACGCCCTGCGGGTTCACCCCGCTCATGACGTGACGGATCGTTCCGTCCTTGCCGCCGGCGTCGAGCGCCTGGAGGCAGAGCAGCACGCCGTAGGTGTCCTGGGCCGCCAGCCGGGCCTGGTACTCCGAGAGCAGCGACACGCCGGTGCGCAGCAGTTCGACGCCCTCGCGCTTCTTCATGCCCGCCTTGTACCGGGGGTCGAAGTCCTCCGCGAGGTCCACCCGCGACCCCGGTTTCACCCGCAGCGGCTTGATGAACTTCGCAACGCGCCTGGCCGTCCGTCCGTCCGACATCGCCTGTACCAGCTCCTCTCGGGTCCGGCGGGCATCAGGAGGCCTGCCGTGCGTCCCGTCCGCGCAGGCGTCCTCGACGCGGCGCGGACCGGGACCGACCAGCACGGAAGAGTGCTACCTGCCACGCTGTGGCCGCCGGTCGGCCGTGTCAATCCGACGGTGCCCTTCCGGGGCGGGCCCACCCGCGCCGGCCGACCGGGGCGGCCGGCCGGGACGCTCGCGGCCGGTTCGCCCGTCCGGCGTCCGCGTGTGGCAGCGCCCGCGGCCCGTGCCGACGATGGGGCTGCCGGTGCAGTACCCCCGCGATCGGAGGCCGTGATGGCGACCCTGACGGTATGGCGCTTTCCCACCGCGAACGGAGCCGACGATGCGCTCGCCACACTGAGGAGGCTGGGGCGCCAGGAGCTGATCAAGGTCCAGGACGGAGCGGTGGTCACCTGGCCGGAAGGGGCCAGGAAGCCGAAGACCCGCCATCTGAGCGACATGACCGGCATGGGCGCCGTGGGCGGCGCCTTCTGGGGCTTCCTCCTCGGAATGGTGTTCTTCGTGCCCGTGCTCGGCGCGGCCCTGGGCGCGGCCGGCGGCGCGCTGGGAGGCCACCTCGCCCACGTCGGCATCGACGAGGACTTCGTCAAACGGCTGCGGGAGAAGGTCACCCCCGGCACCTCGGCCCTGTTCGTGCTCAGCTCCGACGCCGTGCTCGACCCGGTCAGGTCGGCGTTCGAGGGCCTGCACGCCGAGCTCCTGGAGACCAACCTCTCCGCGGACGAGGAGGCCCGGCTGCGCGAGGCGTTCACCGAGGGCGAGTGAACCGGCTGACGCACCATCGGGAACGTCCCTGACCACTCGGAGAATCGAGCGGACCTGTCCCTGCGGCCGTGACCGGCCCGGTCAGCCGTTCCAGGAGCCCGCCGTGGTCGTCGTCCCGGAGGTGCCGGTCGTCCGGCTCGCGCCTCCCGTGCCGGTGACCCGGCCGCCCGGGGCGGCGGCGGGCCGCAGGAAGTCCGCCCCGGCGCCCGAGGTGGTCGTCCGCACGCCCGGCGACGAGTCGCCGGTGGTGCTCGTGGTGCCGCTCGCCGGTCCGGCCGAGGTGCGCGGCGCCGAGCCGGCCGGGACCGCCGGAGCGAGGTGCGCCGCGGTGGTGCGGCGCGCGGCCGGGGCGGCGGGGGCGACCGACGGGTCGTCACCGGCCGGCGCGACCCGCTCGATCCGCAGCACCAGGTTGCGGTCCTGCCGGTCGCCGGCCAGGTCGCGGTTGCGGCTGTGCACGACCTGCGTCAGCACGCCCCGGATCTCCTGCCACCGCCCTTGCACCGCACGGATGTTGGGGCACCACTCGCCCTGGTCCCGGTGCTCCAGGTCGAGCTGCCAGCGCTCCGCCTCGACGTGGTGGACGGCGCCGACCTCGCAGGGGATCTCCACCGGAGCGACGCCCCGGACGGTCACCACCGCCCGCTGCGGAAACCTTCCCTCCACCGCCGTCACCGTGATCCGGCTCGACCCCTGGTACCAGGCCATCGCTGTCCTCCCTCGTCCGTGCTCCGGGCCGGCTGCCGACCGTCCTCACCGGTAGCACGGACGGCGCACCCTCCGGGGTTCGATCCGCCCGCGCCCGGTCTGAACCCGGCGGCCCGCGCCTTCCGTTCGGCGGGGCGATTCCCGCCCCGCGCACCGCCGCGGCTCCGGCCTCCGGCCACGGGCGGCGTGCCGGCCTCCGGAAGCCGGCGCGGGCCGGCCCCGGGGTGGGGCCGGCCCGCGGACGGGGCGGGGTGCGGCGCGGTGCGGTGTGGTGCGGTGGTCCGACGGTCAGTCGGCGGCCCCGACCCGCGGGGCGGAGCCGCCCGGGCGGGCGTCGTCCCGGCCCTCGACCCTGCTCTCCACCAGGACGGCGGGCTCCAGCGGCGAGGCGATCTCCTGCGGCTTGCTGCGGGACGCCCAGTCGCGGATGCCGAGCAGCACCATCACGAAGAAGATCCCGTAGACGATGCCGGAGAAGTACAGCTCGGAGTGGACGGCGAGCGGCACGCCCACCAGGTCGACGGCCAGCCAGACGAACCAGAACTCCACGTAGCGGCGGGCCTGGCTGTACATGGCGAGGATCGAGCCGACGAAGATCCAGGCGTCCGCGAGGACCATCCACCACGGCGCTCCGGGGTAGAACGAGGCGTCCGTCCCCTTCAGCACCGCGCCGAACGCGGCCGTCCCCGCCACCATCGCGGCGATCAGCACGGCGCGTTCCCGCCCCGACGCCCAGCGGACGTTGATGGTGCCTTCCTGCTCGCGGCTGCGCTTCCAGGTCGCCCAGCCCCAGGACGCCGAGACGATGATCACGATCTGTCGGGCGGCGTTGCCGCCGAGGTGCACGTTCAGGCTGGCGATCAGCAGCAGCACCGAGCCGAGGATCTGCACCGGCCAGGCCACCAGGGACCGCCGCAGGGCCAGCCAGACGGTGGCGAGCGCCAGGATGTTGCCCAGGAAGTCGGACCAGTAGACGGGGAGACCGAAGAAGTCGAACTGCTCGTTCAACCAGTGGAACGCGCTCATGACTCACACCTTTGTTCGTGCGGAGCGAGGTGGGGGAAGGGGCGGTCGGCCCCGCCGAAGCGGGGGGTGCGGGGCCGACCGGGCTCGGGGCGCAGGGCGCGCGGCCGCGTGGGGAGCGGGTGTGCGCGCCGGCGGGTGAGGGCGGTGCCGGTGGATCGGGAGGGGGAAGCGTGATGCCGGTGGATCGGGAAGGGGGAACGGCCGTGCCGGTGGGTCAGGAGAGGCCGGCCAGGACGTGCCGTCCGTGCGCGGAGTCCAGCAGGGCCTCGGAGCGGCGGACGTCCTCCCGGGCGGCGAGCAGCAGCTCGTCGACGGAGGCGAACCTCTCGGTGTCCCGGATGCGGGCGACGAACCACAGGTCGACGCGCTCGCCGTACAGGTCGCCCGGGGCGTCGTGGCAGTACACCTCGGTGTGGATCTCGGAGGTGTCGCAGAAGG
The DNA here is from genome assembly GCF_042724755.1 of Kitasatospora sp. NPDC127067. NCBI lineage: Bacteria > Bacillati > Actinomycetota > Actinomycetes > Kitasatosporales > Streptomycetaceae > Kitasatospora > Kitasatospora sp. NPDC127067. The sequence goes on from NZ_JBHXEM010000044.1 coordinate 56,526, forward strand.
TGGGGTTGGTGCCGATGCTGATCGTCGCGCGGTGCACGGTGCCGGTCGCGCGGCGGGCCAGCCAGCCGCTGTAGATAGCCGGCGGAGGGACGGGTGTGCCGGGCTCGGCGGCGATGTTGGCGGTGGGGAAGCCCAGCCCCCGCCCCCGGCCGGCACCGTGCACCACGGTGCCGGACAGGGGGGTCGTCGGAGCGTCAGCCATGGGGGGTGAGCTCTCGGAACTGGCTGGTGTGGAAGACCAGCGGCTCCACCCCGGGGAACAGTTCGACGGTGAGCAGCTCCATCAGGACGATCTCGTGGTCGCCGCCGTCGTACACCGCGCTCACCCGGGCGGTCAGCCACAGCGCCGCGTCGTGGATCAGCACCGCGCCCTCCGGCGTGGCCTGCCACCCGGTGCCGTCGAAGCGGTCGCCCTCGCGGGAGGCGAGCCGCCGGCAGAGCGCACCCTGACCGTGGCTGAGCACGCTCAGCCCGAGCTCCGGTGCCTGTGTCAGCCTGGGCCAGGTGGTCGAGGTGCGGGCCACGCTGACCGCGACCATCGGCGGCTCCAGCGAGATCGACACGAAGGAGCTCACCGCGAGCCCGACCGGTTCGCCGTCGCGCAGCGCGCCGAGCGCGACCACTCCGGTCGGGTAGGCCCCGAACGCCTGGCGCAGCGCCGCGGCGTCGGGCTCCGCCCCGGTCGGCTGCTCCGTGTGCGGCCGCCCCGCGGTCGGCGGCTGCGCGGACGCGGCGGCGGGCGGGTTCGGGTGGTGGGCGGGAGTGACCATGGTCGTCGCCGTCCTCTCGTCGCGAGTGTGGTTCAGTGCCGGTACTGTGCGGCCGGGTGGCTGGCCGGCAGGGCCCGGTCGGACGCGCCGGTGAGCCGCTCGCGCAGCGACTCGCCGTCCGCGTACTCGCCGCGGAAGACGCCGCGGGCGCGCAGGATCGGCAGCACCGACTCGACGAACTCCGTGGTGGAGGCCGGCTGGACGGTCGGCGAGAGCAGGAAGCCGTCCAGGTCGGCGCCCTGCGCCAGGGCGCAGATCTCGTCGGCGATCTCCTCGGCGGTGCCGACCACCGGGCGGGCGCCGACGCCGTGGGTGTGCCAGTCGGCGAGCACGTCGCCGACGGTCCGGCCGGCGAACCGGGCGACCTGGGTCTGCGACATCTCGGTGGACAGCTCCGACATCGGGGTGTCCGGCGCGTACGAGGACAGGTCGAGGCCGGTGAACATGGCGTAGCTGGCGACGGTGACCTCCGGGCGCTGGGCGTCCAGGACGCGCTGCCAGCGGCGCTCGGCGTCCGCGGTGGTGGCGCCGACCACGCAGGAGAACGCCGACATCACCTTGACCTCGTCGGCGCGGCGGCCCGCCCGTACGGCCTCCTCGCGGATCGCCGCGGTGTGCCCGGCGAGCTGCCGCACCGAGCCGCTGCCGACGAACATGCACTCGCCGTGCCGCCCGCCGACCCGCCGCCCGGCCGGGGAGGCGCCGGCCTGGAACAGCACCGGGGTGCCCTGCGGGGAGCGGGCGGTGTTGCCGTAGCCGTGCGAGCGGAAGTACGGGCCCTCGTGCTCGACCGGGTGCACCTTGGCCGGGTCGGCGAAGCGGCCGGCCTTGTCCTTCTCCAGGGCGTCCGGCTCCCAGGCGCCCTCCCAGTACTTGTAGACCAGGTCGAGGAAGTCCTCGGCCATCTTGTACCGGTCGTCGTGCGCCACCATGTCCATGCCGAAGGCCTTGACCGCGGTGTCGGCGGTGCCCGTGGTCACGATGTTCCAGCCGAGCCGGCCGCCGGACAGCTGGTCCAGGGTGGCCAGCCGGCGGGCGAAGGCGTACGGCGGCTCCACCAGCACCGAGCCGGTCACCACCAGCCCCAGGTCGGTGGTGCTCGCCAGCAGCGCCGAGGCGATCACGAACGGGTCCAGGCGCGGCAGGTCCAGGGTCTCCTCGGTGGCGATCGGCGGGCGCACCCCGTCGATCTCCGACCAGCCCCAGGCGTCGGCCAGGAACAGGAAGTCGAGCTTGGCGTCCTCGCAGACCTGCGCGATCTCGCGCCAGTACCCGAGGGTGTCGAACAGGTGCCGGCGGCTGTCGGGGTGGCGCCAGGTGGCGGTGCCGCTCGCGTTGGTCTGGGCGTTCTCGAACAGGCCGAGCTTGAGGTTGCGCATGGGGTGTTCTCCGTTGAACTGGTGATGCGGGGGGTGGGGGGACCTGGGGTCCGTCACAGCACGGGGGAACGCGGGGGGAACAGGGGGACGGCGGGGTCCGTCAGGATGCCGCGGGGACGGTGGGGGCGTCGAGGACCGCGGCGTCCGCGTCGAGCTGCGCCGCGGACGGCATGGAGGACTGGGCGCCGAGTCCGGTCACGGCCAATGAGGCGGCGCGGACGGCGCGTCGGGCGGCGGCGAGCAGGTCGGTGCCCCGGGCGAGGGAGTCGGCGAGGGCCCCGCAGAAGGTGTCGCCGGCGCCGACGGTGTCGACGGCGTCCACGACGGGGGCCGGCAGGTGCACGGCCGGGCGGCCGGGCTGTTTGACCAGCGCCCCGTCCGCGCCGAGCGTCACCACGACCGCCCGGCAGGGCAGCGCGGCCCGTTCCAGCAGCTCGCGCGCGCCGTCCGGGCCGGCCGGCGGCTCCGCGCCGAGCAGGGCGGCGAGTTCACCGAGGTTGGGCACCAGGACGTCGACGGCGGACAGCACCTCCGGGGCGACCGGCCGGGCCGGCGCCGGGTTGAGGACGACCGTGCCGCCCTGTTCCCGGGCCCGCAGCACGGCGGCGGCGACCACCTCGGCGGCGATCTCGTGCTGCACCAGGACCACCTCGCCGGCCGAACGGGCCAGCCGCTGCGGCAGGTCCGCGACCGTCAGCGCGGCGTTGGCGCCCGGGTTGACCACGATGGTGTTCTCGCCGGCCCGGTCGACCACCACGGAGGCGATCCCGGTGGTGCTCTCCGGTGCCGGGCGCACCGCCCCGACGTCCACCCCTTCGGCGGCGAGCGCCCGCAGGATGGGGGCGGCGTCCGTACCGACCCGGGCGACCAGACGCACCCGCGAGCCGAGCCGGGCGGCCGCGACGGCCTGGTTGGCGCCCTTGCCGCCGACGCCCTCCACGAAGCCCCGCGCGAGCACGGTCTCGCCGGGTCGCGGCAGGTCCCCGACGGTCAGGACGAGGTCGCGGTTGATCGAACCGACGACGGTGATGAGCGGCATCCGCACTCCTTGGGAGATCGATCTCCCACACTGTGGACCAGCCCCCGGAAACCGTCAAGTACCCTCGTGCTGCGCATTGCGCCAGCTCAGCCGAGCCCTCTCCGACCGCGAAGGACCGCCCCACGTGACTGCGCCCCGACTCCTCGACGTGGCCGCGGCCGCGGGCGTCTCCCGCGCGACCGCCTCACGCGTCCTGGCCGGCACCCCGCGCAACGTCGACCCCGAACTCGCCCGCCGCGTCGAGGAGGCCGCCCAGCGCCTCGGCTACCGCCTCAACCACTCCGCGCGGGCGCTGCGCACCGGCACCACGGGCACCATCGGCGTGGTCGTCCCCTCGCTCGCCAACCCCTACTTCGTCCAGCTCGCCGACGCGCTCGCCCAGCAAGTCCGCGCCGCCGGAGGGCAGTTGGTGGTCTCCGACGCCGCCAACGACACCGCCGTCGAGGCCGAGCAGATCGAGACCCTGCTCGGCGGCCGGGTCGACGGACTGCTCGTCGTCCCCGTCTCCGCCGGCGCCTCCGGCCCCGCCGTCCGGGCCGCCGCCGAACGCACCCCCGTCGTTCTCTTCGACCGCTGGGCCACCGGCTCCGGCACGGTGGCCGTCACCCTCGACAACACCGCCGCGATGCGACTGCTCCTCGACCACCTCGAAGGCCTCGGCCGCCACCGGATCGCCCTGGTCGCCGCCGACCAGGCCTCCTCCTCCGGCGCGGAACGCCTCGCCGCCTTCACCGAGGCCCGCGGCGCCGACGCCACCACCGTCCTGCTGCCCAGCTTCACCACCGACGCCGGCCGCACCGCGGGCCGGCGCATCGCCGAGCGGCACACCGGGATCGACGCCGTCGTCTGCGGCGCGGACGTCCTCGCGGTCGGCCTCGTCAGCACGCTGCAGCGCTCGGCGGTCCCCGTCCCCGGGCGGATCGCCGTCACCGGCTTCGACGACACCGAGATGCTCGAACTCCTCGACCCGCCCATCACCTCCATCCGCCACCCGCTCACCGCCATGGCCGAACGCGCCCTGACCCTCCTTCAGGCCCCCGCCCGCGAACGGACGGAGCGCGTGGAGCGCTTCGCCCCGCAGCTGGTGGTGCGCTCCTCCACCGACGCCGACGCCTGACCCCGACGCCCGACCCCTGACACCCGGCACCCGGCCCCTGATGCCCGGCGCCGGGGAGCCGGGGAGCCGGGAACGGCCGACGGCCGGCCCCGGGCGGACTCAGGTCCACCCGGCGC
>NZ_JBHXEM010000045.1:0-60303 GCF_042724755.1 Kitasatospora sp. NPDC127067
GCCGGCCTCAAACAGGGCTGGGCGTTCTCCTGGCGCTCCCTGATGGCCGCCGAACTCGTCGCCTCCTCCCCCGACCTCGGCCGCGGCCTCGGCCGGTTCCTGGAGGACCAGCGCGAGTTCTCCGACATGTCCGGCGTCCTCCTCGGCATCATCCTCATCCTCTTCGTCGGCATCGCCATCGAACTCCTCGTCTTCACCCCCGTCGAACGCCGCGTCCTGCGCAACCGCGGCCTCCTGACCACGAGCAAGTGAGGCACCGCTGATGCCCGCCCTCCTCCTGATCGCCCACGGCAGCCGCGACCCGCGCCACGCCGCGACGGTGGCCGCGCTCGTGGAGGAGGTGCGGGCGCAGCGGCCCGGCATCGAGGTCGCCACCGCCTATCTGGACCATTGCGCGCCGCGGATCCCGCAGGTGGTCGGGCGGCTGGCGGACGCGGTGGCGGTGCCGCTGCTGCTCAACCGGGCGTTCCACGCCAAGCACGACATCCCGGCCGCGCTGCGCGCCGCCGGCTCCCGGCTGCCGGTCGCGGACGTGCTGGGCCCATCGCCCCTGCTGCTCGCCGCCCTGGACCGCCGCCTCGCCGAGGCCGCTCCGGCGCTCGGCTCGCCCGCCGTCCGGGCCCGTACCGGCGTCGTGCTGGCGGCGGCCGGCTCCTCGGACCCGGCCGCCGACGCCGCGACCCGCGCGGTCGCCGCCGAGTGGCGCCGTACCCGGGGCTGGGCCGCCGTCGAGGTCGCGTACGCCTCCGCCGAGGGCCCGCGCGTCCCCGACGCCCTCGCCGCGCTGCGCGCCGCGGGCTCCGAGCACACCGCCGTCGCCCCTTACCTGCTGGCTCCGGGCCTGCTCCCCGACCGCATCGCGGCCGCCGCCGAGGAGGCCGGGGCGGATGTGCTGGCCCCGGTCCTCGGCCCGTCCCCCGAGGTGGCGGCCCTCCTCCTGCAGCGCCACGACGAGGCCCTGCGGGCCGCCGAAGCGGCCCCGGCCCTCACCGCCTGAGCCTCACGAGGCCTTGCGGTGCTGGTACTCGGCGACCGCGGCGGTGATCACGCTGAGCGGCACCGGCTCGTCGATGTCGGCGATGGCGGCCTCGATCCACTCCCGCATGATCGCCGTCGGCTTCAGCCCCCGCTCCCGGGCGCGGCGCCGAACCTCGTCCATCACCGGCTTGGGCAGCCGCAGCGAGGTGGTGATCATCACCGACTCGGCCGCCACCGGCTCTCCCGGCTCGGCGCTCATGATCTCGTCCTCGCTCAGCTCGTGCGTCTCGTAGTACTCGGCAATCGCTTCGAGGTCCGCACCGTTGTCAGTCATCCGTCACCTTCAACTCGTCCGTTTGAGGAACAAGCGCCTCTCGGCGGCTGTCATGTCGCGGGCCGTGGCGCAGTACCACGCCGACGGCACCGCCGCGCTCCGCGCCAACACCACCAACAGGTACCGCCCGGACCGCGTCACGCCGTGGCACAGGGTCGTCCCCTGACGGCCGTCCGAGAACCAGTGAGGGCGGCAGAACACGACGTCCTCGACCTCCTCCGGGTCCACTCCGTGCCTGGCGATGTGCTCCTCGGAGCGCTCGGTCCAGTAGATCTCACTATGCACGAGCAGCAGCGTGTTGCAAACGCATTGCACGGCTCAAGCCGCCGTCACTCGGGCGAGTGACGGCGGCCGGGAGCAGCAACGGCGCGCGCCGCACGGGCCGCACGCCGTCACGGCCGACCGCACCCGGGTCACACCCGGCGCAGGGTGAAGGTGTCCGTCGGGTGCCCGGCGTTGGCCTCGGCGAGGCCGCCGGCGAGCTGGTAGAGGCTGCCGGCCGGGCCGCCGACCACCGCGGTGGGGGTGGGGTCGGCCGAGGGGCGGACGGCGGTGAGGCGGGCGGTGCGCCAGTGGTCCTCGGAGCGCAACTCGACCTCGGCGTCCCGTCCCGCGCCGAAGAAGGCGTTGGTGACGCCCGCGATCGAGCCGTCCGGGCGGCCGAGCAGGCCGTCCAGGTGGAGCAGCGCCTGCCCGCCGGCCACCTCGACGCGCCGCAGCGCGGCCGGGTTCCCCAGCGGGACCTGCCACAGGGTGCCGTCGTCCCACTTGCCGAGGATCAGCCGGCCGTCCCGGTGGACGATGCCGTTGAGGCCGTACGCGCCGGGGGCGGGGGCCAGTCGCGGGTCGCGCAGCAGGACGGCGGCGCTGCCGTCCGGGGCGACCCGGTAGACGACGGGGGCGAAGGAGTCGGTGACGTACGCGGTGCCGTCGGGGCCGATCGCGATGTCGTTGGCCAGGTGGTCGGCGCCGTCGGCGGCGACCGCCGCGAGGTCGGTGTAGAAGAGGCGCCGGCCGGTGTCCAGGTCGTAGGCGCCGATCCCGGCGACCTTGCCCAGGGTGGCGGGGGTGCTGCGCTCGCCGATGCCGTTGTCGAGGTTGGTGACCAGGACGCGGCGGTGGACCGGGTCGATCCGCAGGCCGGCGATCTCGATCAGGGTGCCGGGGTCGTCCACCAGGGTGCGCACGCCGGCGTCGGTGCCGACGGCGGAGACGGTGCCGTGCCGCAGCGAGCCGAGCAGGAAGCGGTGGTGGGCGGCGTCCCAGTCGCCCGACTCGGGGACGAGGCCGGGCGCGCGGCCCTGGATCACGGCGGGTGCCGGGCAGGCGGCGGCCGCGGCGGGCAGCGCCCCGGCCGTGCCGAGGAGGGCGGCCGCGACGGCGACGGCGGCCAGGGCCCGGCGGGCAGTACGGTTCTGACGGTGGCTCATCGGCGTTCCCTCGCGTGTGCGGTCCGTTGACGCGGTCAAGCCTCGCCCGATCGGCCGGCCCGCAGCAGTGCGTGGGAATACTGGTAGTCGGACTACCGGGAAGAACGGGGGACGGGGTGGACGTGAGGGACGTGGACGACACCGGGGAGCGCCGCTCGGCGCTGTCGAGCTTTCTGCGCAGTCGCCGCGCGCGGCTGACGCCGCAGGACGTCGGGCTGGCGCCCGGGGTGCGGCGGCGCACCCCGGGGCTGCGCCGCGAGGAGCTGGCGCTGCTCGCCGGGGTGGGGGTGACCTGGTACACGTGGCTGGAGCAGGGGCGGGACATCCACCCGTCGCCGGAGGTGCTGGCGAGCCTCGCCCGTACGCTGCGGCTGGACCGGGCGGAGACGGCGTACCTGTTCCGGCTGGCCGGCGGGCATCCGCTGGACGGCGAGGTGGCCGCACCCGGGGACGTGCCGGCCCCGCTGCTGCGGCTGATGCGCGCGCAGTGGCCGGCGCCGTCCTTCGTGATGGACGCCAACTGGGACATCCGGGCCTGGAACCCGGGCGCGGACGCGCTGTTCGGCCTGACCGGCCGCCCGCCGCAGGAGTGCAACCTGGCCTGGGTGGTGTTCGGCAACCCGGTGCACCGGGCCCGGGTGGAGCACTGGGAGGAGCACGCCCGGCGCTTCCTGGCCCAGCTGCGCTCCGCCTACGCCGAGCGCGGCGGCGAGGCGACGGCCGTGGGGCGCCGGCTGGCCCGGATGATCCGGCAGGTCCGCGGCGAGTACCCGGAGGCGGACCGCTGGCTGGACGAGCACCAGGTCGCGGAGCGCTCCGGCACCGAGAAGGTGATCCGGCACGAGCGGGTGGGCGTGCTGCGGATCGACCAGCACGTGCTGCTGGCCGCCGAGGGCCTGCAGCTGATCGTGATGTCGCCGCGCGACGCCGGAACCGAGGAGCGGCTGCGCACCCTGGCACCGGCCCCGGAAGCGGCGGTGGCCCCGGCCCCGGTGTAGCGCGGACAGCGGTCCGCCGCCCCGCACGGCGCGGGGGGGGCGGCGGACCGGGAGCGGTGGACCGGGGCCGGCCGTCAGACCGGCAGGTTCCACTTCTGGTTGGCGGCGCCGTTGCAGTCCCAGATGCCGAGCTGGTTGCCGTTCTCGGTGGCGAAGCCGAGGTCGTCCAGGCAGCGGCCGGACTGCGGGTTGAGCAGCGAGCCGTCGGCCCGGGCCTGCCACTGCTGGGCGCCGCTGCCGTTGCAGTCCCAGATCTGCACCTTGGTGCCGTTGCCGGTGTTGCCGCCCGACACGTCCAGGCACTTGCCGAGCGCGCGGATCGTGCCGTCGACGCCGATCCGCCACTTCTGCGCGACCGAGCCGTTGCAGTCGTAGATCTGGACGGCGGTGCCGTTGCCGAGGTTGGCGCCCCGCACGTCGACGCACTTGTTGACGTAGCCGGTGATCTGGCCGGTCGGGCCGGCCGGCGGCGCGGCGCCGAGGACGACGCGCGGGAACATCACGGAGTCGCCGATCATGCAGGAGGCGGACACGGTGCCGTCGCCCATCCCCAGGCCGCCGATGGCGGGGCGGGAGAACTGCACGGTGTGGGTGGAGTTCCAGTAGAGGCAGTTGGCGGTCACGGTCCAGGTCTGCATCGGGTCGAGGCCGCTACAGCTGCCGACGGCGTTCCAGGCGGAGGTGTAGGCGGCGCAGGCGGGGGCGGCCTGGGCGGCGGTGGCCGGTGCCACCACGGCGGCGGCCCCGACGAGCAGGGCGGTGGTCAGCAGGGCGGAGGTTCGGCGCATGGGAGGGTCGTCCTTCCGAATCGGGGAATCACGTCGACTCACCGTCCACGCCCCGTCGGTGACGGTGCGTCGGATGTGTGGGCCGCGTGAAAGACTCGGGGGTGCGCGGTCGGCCGTCAACCGGCAGGACACCGGCAGCTGCCGGGTGCGGTGGGGCTGAGCAGGGACGTTGTCCCAGGGGGCAGTTTCGCCGGGTCCGCACGGCCGGGCCGTCGAGGGCCGGGTCATCGACGGGCCGGGTCGCGGGAGCGGCGGCCGGGAGCGACGGCCGGGCTGCGGGGGGATGCGGGGGCGCGCCACCGATCCGCCCCCGGAGGGAAGGTGCGCGGCAGGGAGCGGGGACGTCCCGGGCGGGCCGCCGGTCCGGCCGGACAGCGCACGGCCCGGCTCCCCCCTGCCGGGGGAACCGGGCCGTCGTCGGAACGGAAGGGCGTCAGTCCGTCTTGCGGCGCTGGCGGCCGGTGCCGTAGTTGGAGCCGGACTTGGAGCCGCTGCCGGGCTTGGCGCGGCCCGAGGAGCGGCCGATGAAGCCGGCCGCCTGCGGGCGGTCGCCCTGGGCGGCGGCGCCCATGCGCTGCTTGGGGCGGGGGCGGCGCGGGTTGCCGTTCATGTCGACGTCGGCGGGCAGCGCGGAGCGCTTGCCGGACCGGCGGCGCGGGGCACCGGACTTGGCCCCGGCGGGCTTGTCGGCGCCGTCCTTGGCCGAGGCGCCGGACCCGGCCTGGGCCGCGACGACCGGTACGGCCAGCGTCACCGCGACACCGCTGGGCGTGCGGGCGCCGGTGATCCGGGCCAGGTCGGCGTCGCCCGGGCGGATCTTGGTGACGGTCGGGCGGATGCCGGCGACCGTCATCAGCCGGTTGACCTCGCGGCGCTGCTCGGGCAGCACCAGGGTGACGACCGTCCCGGACTCGCCGGCCCGGGCGGTGCGGCCGCCGCGGTGCAGGTAGTCCTTGTGGTCGACCGGCGGGTCCACGTTGACGACCAGGTCCAGGCCGTCGATGTGGATGCCGCGGGCGGCGACGTTGGTGGCGATCAACGCGGTGACGTGGCCGTCCCGGAACTGGTCCAGGACCCGGTTGCGCTGCGGCTGGGACTTGCCGCCGTGCAGGGCGGCGGCCTTCACGCCGTTGGCGAGCAGCTGCTTGGCCAGCCGGTCGGCGCCGTGCTTGGTGTGCACGAACATGATCACGCGGCCGTCGCGGGAGGCGATGTGCGCGGTGGCGGAGACCTTGTCGGTCTGCTCCAGCTGGAGGACGTGGTGGTCCATGGTGCTGACCGCGCCGGCCGAGGGGTCGACCGAGTGGGTCACCGGGTCGGCGAGGAAGCGCTTGACCAGCCGGTCGACGTTGCGGTCCAGGGTGGCGGAGAACAGCATCCGCTGCCCGCCCTCGGCGACCTGCTCCAGCAGCTTGCTGACCTGCGGCAGGAAGCCCATGTCGGCCATCTGGTCGGCCTCGTCGAGGACCGTGATCGCGACGTCGGAGAGATTGACGTCACCGCGCCCGATCAGGTCGTCCAGCCGGCCCGGGGTGGCCACCAGCACCTCGGTGCCGCGGCGCACCGCGTTGGCCTGCCGGTTGATCGACATGCCGCCGACGACGGTGGTGATCCGCAGGTTGACGGCGGTGGCGTACGGGGTGAGCGCCTCGGTGACCTGCTGCGCCAGCTCGCGGGTGGGCACCAGCACGAGCGCCAGCGGGTGCCGGGCGTCGGCACGGCGCCCGGCGGTGCGGGCGAGCAGCGGCAGGCCGAAGGCCAGGGTCTTGCCGGAGCCGGTGCGGCCGCGGCCGAGCACGTCGCGCCCGGCGATCGAGTCGGGCAGCGTGGCGGCCTGGATCGGGAAGGGCTCGGTGACGCCCTCGCGGGTGAGCGCGGAGAGGATCGCCCTGGGCAGTTCCAGCTCGGCGAAGGAGGCCGCCGGGGGCCGGGGCGGGGTGCCCTGGACCACGGTGAACTCGGTGGCCTCGGGCACGGCGGCGGGGCGGCCCTGCTTGGGGGCGCCGCCGCGGTTGCGCGGCTTGCGCGGGCGGTCGCCGCCGGCGGTGCGGCGGGCCTGGTCGGTGGTGCGGGGGCCGCGGTCGCGCGGCGGGCGGGCAGGGGTGGTCACGGGAGCTCCGTCGGTCGGTCGGCAGCCCGGGCTGCGGGCTGGTCGGCCGTCGGAGGATTTGCGTGTGCCGCCCCGGCCGTACGGCGGCATGAGCGGGGGCCCGCACCGTGCGGTGCGGGCCCCCGCTTCGCGATGATCGCGAGTCAGCGTGGAGCTGACGTCAGCCGATGATCTGGATGTTCTCGGCCTGCGGGCCCTTCTGGCCCTGGGTGACGTCGAACTCGACCTTCTGGCCCTCGAACAGCTCACGGAAGCCCTGAGCCTGGATGTTCGAGTAGTGGGCGAACACGTCGGCGCCGCCACCATCCTGCTCGATGAAGCCGAAGCCCTTTTCGCTGTTGAACCACTTCACGGTGCCGGTAGCCATAACCGTCTCCTCTAACTGGGGCATCAGGGACCCACACCTCGTGGATCCCCAAGTAGCCGCGATCCCCATCCGGAGACTGAAACACCGGACAAAACAAATGCGCCTGTCGGTTGGAACCAGCAGGCGCACACCACGTTCATGGGAACCAAAACTGCAACTGCATCGACTGTAGCACGGTGGAACCGGGCGTGACCGGGGATTTTCCGCCTCGGAGATCACGTTTGGCGGCTCCGGCAAACGGGCAGCGGCGCCCCGCCGAAGCGGGACGCCGCCTGTCCTCGCGGACCCGGTCGGACCAGGGCCGACCGGTCGGGTCAGTGCCGGCCGGCCGGCTCCGGCACGCCGTGCGTGCCGGGCAGCGGGGCCGGGCCCTCGCCGTGGCCGTGACCGTGGCCGGGGTCGGCGCCGTGGCCGGGCCACCAGGCCTTGTTGCCGATCAGCGCGGTGAGCGCCGGGGTGAAGAACATCGCCATCACGAAGGCGGCCAGGATGATGCCGAAGGCCATCGCGAAGCCGAACTCCAGCATGAAGATGTTGCCCGCGAGCATGAAGGTCGCGAAGGACGCCGCCAGGATGAAGCCGGCCGCCGCGACGGTCGGGCCGCCGTGGCGCAGCGCCTCGCGCGCGGCCTCACGCGGGTTGCGGCCCTCGCGGGCCTCCTCGCGGAGGCGGGCGATGATCAGGATGTTGTAGTCGGTGCCGATCGCCACCACGAAGAGGTAGATGAGGATCGGCAGCATGAACATCAGGCCGGTCTCGCCGCCGAGGTTCTGGAAGAGCAGCGTGGTGGCGCCGAGGGTGGCGGTGAAGCCCAGGCCGACCGAGGCCATCAGGTACCAGGGGGCGACGACGCTGCGCAGCTGCAGGCCGAGGATGAGCAGGATCAGCAGACCCGCGATCGGGAAGACCAACTTGTAGTCGTGGGTCATCGCGAGGTTGATGTCCTTGTAGATGGCGGTCAGGCCGCCGACCTTCGCCTCGGTCCCGGCCGGCACCTGGCCGTGCGCGGCCTCCCGGAGCCGGGTGAGGGTCGCGATCGCCTCGTTGCTGTCCGGCTTGTCCTTCAGCATGACGGTGAAGTCGGCCGTCACGCCGTCCGCGCTGAGCTGGGGCTTCGGCGCGGCCTGGGCCACTCCGGAGACCTCGCCGAGCTTGGCGGCGTAGGAGTCGAACGCGCCCGGGTCGAGCTTGGCGCCGCTGGTGCTGGTGAGGAAGACGTGGGTCGGGTCGGCCGCACCGGCGGAGAAGCCGTGGATCATCTTGTCCTGAACGACCATCGACTCCTTCTCCTTGGGCATGGAACTGCCCGCGAGGTCGAAGGTGCCGTTGTAGCCCAGGGCGCCGACGGACAGCGCCAGCAGCACGCCGCCGGAGGCGAGCGCGACCACCGCCGGGCGCTTCTGCACCATCCGGCCGAGCGCGGCGAAGCGCGCGTCGTTCGGCTCCCGCATCCACTTCTTGCCCGGCCAGAACACGGCACGGGCCGGGATGACCGCGAGCAGGGCCGGGGCCAGGGTGAGCGAGGCGAAGGCGGTGACCACGACGGCGATGGCCAGGGCGGGGCCGAGGGCCTTGAACATGCCCAGGCTGGAGAGGATCAGCACGGCGAAGGCGACGGTGACCGCGCCGGCGGCGGAGGCGATCGCCTCGCCGACCCGCCCGACCGCGTTGGCCACGGCCTCCTTGCGGTCGTCACCGGCCCGCAGCCGCTCGCGGTAGCGGAACGCCAGGAAGAGGAAGTAGTCGGTGCCGACGCCGAGCACGACGACGATCAGGATCGCCGAGAGTATCGGGGTGCTTTCGAGGCCGAAGGCCTTGGTGGCGTAGTTGATCAGGCCGTTGGAGGTCGGCATGGCGACCACGAGCGAGACCAGGAGCGGCAGCAGGCCGGCCAGGATGCTGCGGAAGATGATCCCGACGATGATCGCGACCAGGACGATCGTCGCCAGTCCGATGAGGGCGTCGGCCGAGCCGGAGGCGTCCTGCTGGTCCAGCGACTGGGCGGCGGCGCCACCGAGCTGGAACTTGACGTCGGTGCCCGCGCTGAGTGCCTTGCCCTCCTCACGGAGGTGCTTGGCGACGTCGCCGAACGCCTTGGGGTCCTGCTGCTTGGTCTTGTCGATGGCTATCGGCGCGAGCGCGTACTTGCCGTCCTTGGACGTGGTCTGCTCGCCGACCGGGATGATCTTCTCGACCGCCTCGATCTTCTTGTCCGTGAGGCCCTGGACGATCTTGGCCATCGCGGCCTTGTCGCCCTCGTTCAGCGCACCGCCGTCGTTGCGCTCGAAGAGTGCCAGCGCGGACGGCGTGAAGCTGGCCGGGAACGCCTGTTCCTGGAGCGCGGCGGCCTGGATCGACTCGTAGTGCTTGGGGAGGAACGACGCCTCGTCCGTCTGCGCGGTGATCTTCGGCGCCGTCGCGACGATGGCGACCATCGCGACGACCCATGCGGCGATCACCCACCACGCACGGCGAACGACGAATTGTCCTAGTCGGTGGAACATGCTCGTGATGCCTCCTGGGCATGGTTCACCGCAGCCCTTGGGGGACGGGACGCTGGGCGACGGCAGGACCGGCTCGGGGAATGCCCGGCGGGCACTCCCTTGCCGGTCGGCAGGTAAGTGGATCTGGGGCATCATCCTACGAGCACTTGCTTGCCGCCCGGCAAGGAGCCCCCGTGTGCTTCAACCCCCGTAGGCCGCCCCGAAGCGGCCCCGCCCCAGTTTCCCCCGCCCACAGCCCTGTTGACCTCGTGCTCCGGGTGGAGTCCTCTCCCCCTCAGGGTGGAGGCGCACCCCCTACCCCCCAGGAGGAGATCTCGGGGTCCGGGGGTAGGGAAAACCCCACCCCGGACCCGAGGAGAACACCAGGAGAGGGCCACCCGCCAGCCGGATTACCCGTCAACCCCCGCTTCCCTACTGTCGATCGGGACGCCGGACAGCAGCCGGCGCACCGCGACCGGCGGCTCCCCCGACCCAGGGCCGCCGCCGCTCCCGTCCGGCGACCACCGCCGCTCTCCCAGGGGGGAAGACCCACCGTGAAGCCCGTGAAGTCCAGACTCGGCCCGGCGGCCGCCATGGGCGCCTGGAGCGCCCGGCACCGCAAGACCGCCGTGTTCGGCTGGCTGCTCTTCGTCGTCCTGGCCGCCGCGCTCGGCGCCGCGCACGGCAGCACCAAGGTGACCGAGGCCGAGTCGATCCCCGGACAGGTCTCCCGGGCCGCGCGGATCCTCGACGAGGCCGGGCTGCAGAGCCCGGCGGGCGAGACCGTCCTGGTCCAGAGCACCACCCGCAACGCCGACGACCCGGAGTTCCGCGCCGCCGTCGGCCAGGTGGTCGCCGCGGTGAACGGCACCGGCAAGGCCGCCGAGGTCCGCTCGCCGTACGACACCCGGGCGGTCTCCGCGGACGGCCACTCCGCGCTCGTGACGCTGACGCTCAAGGGCGACCGCGAGCAGGCGCCGGACCACGTCCAGCCGGTGCTGGACGCGGTGGCCGGCGTGCAGCGGCAGCACCCCGACCTCACCGTGGTCCAGCTCGGCGACGCCAGCTCCGGCAAGTGGATGCAGGACCAGCTCACGAACGACTTCGCCCGCGCCGAGTGGACGGCCGTGCCG
Organism: Kitasatospora sp. NPDC127067; assembly: GCF_042724755.1. Classification (NCBI taxonomy): domain Bacteria; kingdom Bacillati; phylum Actinomycetota; class Actinomycetes; order Kitasatosporales; family Streptomycetaceae; genus Kitasatospora; species Kitasatospora sp. NPDC127067. The sequence goes on from NZ_JBHXEM010000045.1 coordinate 10,622, forward strand.
CTCGCCCTCGGCATCCTGCTGGTCGCCTTCGGCGCGCTGGTCGCCGCCGTGCTGCCGGTGGTGCTCGCGCTCACCGCCTTCGTCGCCGCCGCCGGGCTGGTCGCCCTCAGCAGCGGGTTCCTGCACACCAGCGGCGACGCCTCCTCGGTGATGCTGCTGGTCGGTCTCGCCGTCGGCGTCGACTACTGCCTCTTCTACCTGCGCCGCGAGCGCGAGGAGCGGGCCGCCGGACGCGACGCCGCCACCGCGCTGGCCGTGGCCGCCGCCACCAGCGGCCGGGCCGTACTGGTCTCCGGCGTCACCGTGGTGGTCGCCATGGCCGGCATGTTCCTCACCGGGATCGCCACCTTCAAGGCGATGGCCTTCGCGACCATCGTGGTCGTGATCACCGCCGTGCTCGGCTCGCTCACCGTGCTGCCCGCACTGCTGTCGATGCTCGGCGACCGGGTCGAGAAGGGCCGGGTGCCGTTCCTCGCCAGGCCGCGCCGCCCGGCCGCCGGGGACCGGAGCGGCGGACGGTTCTGGAACGCGGTGCTGACCCCGGTGCTGCGCCACCCGCTGGCCGCCACCGTCCTCGCCGGCGCCTTCCTGCTGGCCGTGGCCGCACCGCTGCTCACCATGCACACCGCCAAGCTGACCTTCCAGCAGCAGCTGCCCGCGGGCAACGCCCTGGTCGCCGCCTCGCAGAAGATCGAGGCTGCCTTCCCGGGCAGCCCCGCCCCCGCCACCGTGGTGATCAGGGCCGCCGACATCGACTCCCCCGCGATGACCGCCGCGATCGCCGAGCTCAGGGCCAGGGCGCTGGCCGGTGGACGGATGCACGGCCCGGTGGAGGTCACCGTGCACCCCGACAAGAACGTGGCCACCGTCGACATCCCGCTCAACGGCACCGGCAACGACGCCGCCAGCAACGAAGCCCTGCGGAGCCTGCGCGAGGACCTGGTGCCCGCCACCGTGCTCGCGGTGCCCGGCACCGAGGCCCCGGTCACCGGCCAGACCGCCGGCTCGTACGACTTCAACCGGAAGATGACCGGCTCGATGCCGCTGGTCCTCGGCTTCGTGGTGGTCTTCGCCTTCCTGCTGATGCTCACCTCGTTCCGCTCCCCGGTCGTCGCCCTCACCGCCGTGGTGCTCAACCTGCTCTCGGTGGGCGCCGCGTACGGGGTGCTGACGCTGGTGTTCCAGCACGGCATGGGCGCCTCGCTGCTGGGCACCGCCGGGGTCGGCGCGGTGGAGTCCTGGGTGCCGCTGTTCCTCTTCGTGATCCTCTTCGGACTCTCGATGGACTACCACGTCTTCGTGGTCTCCCGGATCAAGGAGGGCCACGACCGCGGCCTGCCGACCCGGGACGCGATCGCCCACGGCATCCGCTCCACGGCCGGGGTGGTCACCAGCGCCGCGGTGATCATGGTGGCGGTGTTCTCGGTCTTCGGCTCGCTGTCCATGCAGGTGATGAAGCAGATGGGCGTGGGCCTGGCGGTCGCGGTGCTGATCGACGCCACGGTGATCCGCGCGGTGCTGCTGCCCTCGGTGATGACCCTGCTCGGCGAGCGCAACTGGTACCTGCCGCGCTGGCTGAACTGGCTGCCGGACCTCTCGCACGGCGAGTCCGTCCCGCCGCCCGGCGCCGACCGGGCCCCGCACGGGCCGCCGGCCGCCCCGGCGCAGGGGGCGCGCCACCGGGCCGAGGTCTGAGCCTCCGGCACCCCCGGCACCTCCGGCAACCTCGAAGCCCCGGCGTCCCGACCGCTCCGAGACCCCTCCGAGCCCCCCTCCGACCCGCCCGACGCCGGGCTCCGCAGCGCGCGGGGCCCGGCGTCCTTGCGTCATGATGATCACCGTCCGGGGTTCCCCGGATGAACGTCGGCGGAACGGAAACCCAGTCATGATCCCCTTCGACGAGGGCCGCGCCCGGCTGCTGCTCGCCCGGGCCTGCGAGTCGGCCGGGCTGGCCGCCCCCGACGGGGCCACGCTGCTCGCGCTCGGCGAGAACGCCGTCTTCGACCTCGGCGACCCGGCCGTGGTCGCCAAGGTCGGCCGCGGCCCCGAGCTGTACGACCGCGCCCACCGCGAACTGGCCCTGGCCCACTGGCTGGCCGGCCAGGACGTCCCGGTGGTCCGCCCGTACGACGCGGTGGCGCCCGAGCCGCAGCTGGCCGACGGCCACCCGGTCACCTTCTGGCACCGGCTCGCGCCCGCCGTCCGGCCCGCCCGCCCGGTCGACCTCGCCCCGCTGCTGCACGCCCTGCACCAGCTGCCGCTGCCGCCCTTCACGCTCGGCCGGCGCGACCTGCTGGCCCCGGTCGAGCGCTGGCTGGCCTCCGCCGAGGGCCACGTGGACCCGGTGGACGTCGCCTTCCTGCGCCACCGCCGGGACGCCTTCGCGGCCGCCCTGCCCGACCTCGTCCCGCAGCTGCACCCCGGGGTGATCCACGGAGACGCGCTGCCGCGCAACCTCCACATCGGTCCGGACGGGCCGGTGCTGCTCGACCTGGAGTTCATGGCGAACGACCTGCGCGAGCACGACCTGGTGGTCCTCGCCCTCAGCCAGGACCGCTACGGCGTGCCCGTCGAGGAGTACCGCGCGTTCACCGGGGCGTACGGCTGGGACGTGCGCGAGTGGCCCGGCTTCACGGTGCTGCGCGGCGCCCGGGAGACCGCCAGCGCCTCCTGGGTGGCGCAGCAGGCGGCCAGCAACCCGGCCGCGCTGAAGGAGTTCCGGCGCCGGGTCGACTCGCTGCGGGACGGGGCCACCGAGGTGCGCTGGTACCCCTTCTGACGGCCCTCCCCGTTACCCGTGGAGCGGCGGGGCCGCCAGCGGGGCGAGTGTGAGAAGACTCTTACGGCGGGTCGGTCCGGTCCGCAACCGCGGAACGTACGATCGGCGTCCTGTCGGACAGTCGTCCTGACCCGAGAGATCGGCACCGCACTCGCACCTCAGGAGCCGCCGCCATGCACCGGACCGCCCGCCGCCCCTCCGCCCCGAACCGACCGTCCCGATCCAGGCGCCGGCTGCTCGCGGGCTGCGTCGCGGTGGTCGCCGCCCTGGGGCTGGCCGCGTGCGGGACCGCCAGCGGGGCACTCCGGCCGCCGAGCGCGGCGGTGCCGTCCGGGACGCAGTCGCCGGCCGCCACCGAACCGGGCGGGACGGCGGCGGCCACCGTCGCGCCGGCGCCCGGATCGGACACCGTGCCACCGGGCGAGGGCTCCCCGGCCGCCGCCGTACCGGCCGCCCCCGCACCGGCGGTGCCGGCGAAGCCGAGGCCGACCGCGGCCACGGGCTCCCCCGTCTCCACCGTGCCGACCACTCCCACCACGCCCACCACACCCACCGCTCGGGCCACCCAGGCCCCACCGGTCACCCCGACCGCCGCGCCGTCCTCGCCCGCCGGGCCGCCCCCGCACACCGGCGCGGGCACCGTGATCGGCTCCACCGCCTCGGGCGGCCGCACCGTGGCGCTCACCTTCGACGACGGCCCCGGCCCCGCCACCGGCCAGATCCTCGACCTGCTGGCCCAGTACCACGTCAAGGCCACCTTCTGCCAGATCGGCCAGAACGCCGCCGCCAACCCCGCCATGGTCAAGCGCGTCCTGGCCGCCGGGCACCGGCTCTGCGACCACAGCGTCCACCACCCGCAGCCGTTCGCCAAGCTCCCGCACGACAAGGCCGTGGCCGAGATCACCGACGCCCGGAACATGATCGTCCAGGCCGGCGGCCCCGGCACCGGGGTCGGCTGGTTCCGCGCCCCGGGCGGCGGCTTCAACGCCGACAACGAGCACATCACCGCGAGCCTCGGGATGTCCTCCCTCGGCTGGTCCGTCGACCCGCGCGACTGGGCGCGTCCGGGCACGCCGGCCATCGTCTCGGCCGTGCAGAAGCAGCTCAGGCCCGGCGGCGTGATCCTGATGCACGACGGCGGCGGCGACCGCAGCCAGACCGTGGCCGCGCTCAAGCAGCTGCTGCCCTGGCTGGTCGCCCAGGGCTACACCTTCGACTTCCCGGCCGCGTAGGGCCAGGGCCGTCGGGGCCTCGGCTCCGCCCGGAGCGCTCCGGAGTTTCCCCCGTTCTCCCCCGCGTCCCCGGTTCCCGGTTCCCGTACCGCGGACGGCTCCCGTACGGCGGCCGTCCGGGCCGCGTCAGGGCACGCGCAGCCGGTAGACCTGCCGGGAGCCGCCCTCCGGGCCCGGGGCGGCGGCCTCGGCCGGGGTGAAACCCAGCCGCTCGTAGAAGACCCGGGCGCCGCTCGCCACCGCGCCCGGGTGGTCCGGGCCGAAGGTCACCACCTCGACGGTGGCCGGGCCCCGGACATGACGGCGCAGCGCGTCCTCGACCAGCTCCCGGCCGACGCCGGTGCCCCGGGCGCGCCCGGCCACCACCAGCCAGTGCAGGTGGTACGGCCCCGGGTCGGCGGCGCCGAACAGCAGGCCGCCGAGCAGCCCCTCGCCGTCCTCGGCGACGGTCGCCAGGCCCCCGTCGATGCTGCCGCGCACCGCACGGTGGAACCCCGGCTCGGCGACCATCGGGCCGAACCAGTGCTCGACCTCGGCGGCGAGGGCGAGGAAGCCGGGCAGGTCCGCGGGGCGCGCGGGCCGCACGGCCGTCACCGGGCGGGCCAGCGCGGGTCGACCACCGCCTGCGGGTCCTTGCCGCGGCGCAACCAGGCCTGGAGGCCCTCGGCCCACTGCCGGTACCAGTCGATCTGCCGGCGGTGCAGCTCGGCGGGCTCCAGCTCCCCCACCTCGGCCGGGTAGCGCCCGGCCAGCGCGACGGCGACCCGGACGGCGGCGAGCGCGTCGCTGCCCGCCTCGTGGGCGTCCGTCAGCTCCACCCCGTACAGCTCGCAGACCCGCTGCAGGGTGCGCGAGCCCTTGCGGTACTTGTCCACGGCCCGGTCGATCACCAGTGCGTCCAGCACCGGCCCGACCGGCCGGCCCAGGCGCTCGGCGAGCGTCGCCAGCCCGTGCCGGCGCAGCTCGGCGTCGAGCAGCGACAGGTCGAACGGCGCGTTGAACGCCACCACCGGCCGCCCGGCGGCGATCCGCTCGCACAGCGCGGCGGCTATCTCCTCCACCGCCTCCTTCGCGGGCCTGCCCTTGCTCCGCGCCACCTCGTCCCCGATCCCGTGGATCGCCGCCGCCTCGGCGGGTATCGGCACCCCGGGGTCGAGCAGCCAGTGCGCGGCGCCCACCCGGGCGGCCCCGACGGTGTCCACGAGTGCGGCCGTGACGATGCGGTCCACGGCCGGGTCGGTGCCCGTGGTCTCCAGGTCGAAGCCGACCAGTGGCTGCTGCCACCAGCTCATCAGGTGTGTCCTTCCGTCCTGCCTCTCGAAACAGCCCCTATCATCACCCGGCCCACCGACAACCCGGCCCGCGGGAGCCCGGTCACGGGCCCGCCCGGGCCCCGGGCGCGGACGAAGGGGCCGCCCCCGAGCGGCGCCCCGGTCCTGCCCGTGCCCCCTCGTCGGCCCGGGGCCGCACCGTTCGCGGCCGGCGCGAAGAGCGCCGGGCCGGGCGTCCGGCGGTGACGTCGAGCCGCCCGGCGCGGCCGTGCCGAACCCGTGGCAGTGCTGAGAGCCCGTCATGCCGACCGCCCCGGTCGCGGGGTGCGACCGGGGCGGGCGGGGCGGCCGGGGTGGGCTAGCGGGGCGGGGTGGCGAGGGCGAGCCGGCTGGGGAGGACGCTGGAGGCGACGGCGAGCAGCAGGCACAGGGCCGTGCCGGCGCCGAGCGGTGCCCAGGGCAGTCGCAGGGCGACGGTGGCCCGGCCGGCCAGGATGCGGTGGTTGAGCAGGGCGGTGGTGCCGTACTGGGTGAGCGCGGTGACGGCGAGGGCGAGCAGCGCGGCGGTGGCGACGACCAGGACGGCCTCCAGCGCGACCATCGACGTGACCTGGCGGCGCACCGTCCCGGCCAGCCGCAGCACGCCGAAGTCGCGCCGGCGGTCGGCGGTGCTCATCACCATGGTGTTGACGATCGCGATCAGCGCGTAGAGCAGGGCGGGCCCGAGGATCGTGGTGGTGGCGATCCAGGCGTAGTGGGCGCCGGGGTCGGGCCCGGGGTCGTGGGCGTCGGTGAGGGTGCCGCCGAGCCGGTCGGCCGGTTCGGCGTCGAGGTGGACGGCGGCGGGGCGGGCGCCCGCCAGGTGGCCGGCGACGGCGTCGCCGCTGAGCAGGACCTCGTCCAGGCCGAGCTGGGTGCGGTAGACGAGGGCGAGCCGCAGGCTGGTGACGGTGCCGTCGGCGAGGCGCAGGTTGACCTGGTCGCCGAGTTTCCAGCCGTGGCCGCGGACCTGGTCGGTGGAGGCGGCGAGGGTGGCGCCGCGCAGGTCGGCGGCGCTGCCGTCGACGGCGGGCAGTGTCCAGGCGGTGGCGAGGTCGCCGTCGACGACGGTGGCGGCGGACGGCGCGCTCGCGGGCGAGTCCTCGCCGTGGTCGTCGAAGGCGGGGGCGGCGGCGCCGAGGCCGGTGACCACGGTGGCGGTGGTGGCGGTGGCGTGCAGTCCGGGGCGGGCGGCGGTGAGCCGGTGGGCGGCGTCGGCGGGCAGTGGGGCGCCGCCGGGGCGCAGCACGTACGCGGCGGCGGCGAGGGCCCGGTTCTGGGCGGTCATGGCGTCGGCGAAGGCGGCGGTGGAGCCGACCACGGTGCCGGTGAGCGCGATGGCGAGGAAGGCCGGGGTGGCGGTGGAGACGGTGCGGCGCACGGCGGTGAGCGCGTTCTGCCGGGCGAGCAGCGGGGCGGCGGCGACGGCCCGGGCGAGCGGGGCGCTGAGCAGTCGCAGCAGCGGCGGTACGACGGCCGGTGCGAACAGGGCGAGCGTGGTGATGGCGAGCAGGTCGGCGCCGAGCACCCACTGGGAGGCGAGTTGCGGGTCGTCGGGCTGGTCGCCGGGGGCGGGGGTCATGGTGGGCGCGGCCAGGTAGTAGCCGACGGTGCCGGCCAGGGCGGTGAGGCCGAGCAGCGCGCAGGTCCAGCGCAGCGGGGTCATGGCCGCGCGGTCGGCGGCGGCGTCGCCGAGCGCCTCGACGGCGCGCACCCGGCCGGCCCGCAGGGCGGCGGTGACGGCGCCGAGCAGGGCGACCAGGAGGCCGACGGCGGCGGCGAGCAGCATCGGCCCGGCGGCGGGGTGTGCGGTGAATCCGTCGGGGGCGGCGCCGCGGGCGACCAGCCAGGCGGCGAGCGCGGGTGCGCCGGGCAGCGAGAGCAGGCAGCCGCTGACGGCGGCGGCGAGGGCGACGACGGCGGCCTCGCCGGTGATCAGCCAGACGATCTGCCGGGGCGTGGCGCCGACGGCGCGCAGCATCGCGATCTCCTGGCGGCGCTGGGCGACGGCGAAGGCGAAGGTCCCGGCGACGACGAAGACGGCGACGAAGGCGGCCATCGCGGCGGTGAACTGGAGCACCTTGTGCAGGGAGGGCGCGCCGAGCGGGGAGTCGTCGCCGGCGGTGTCGTGGAGCAGGCTGCCGGTGGTGGCGACGAGCAGGACGCCGAGGGTGAGGGCGACGTAGGAGCCGGCGAAGGCGGACTTGCGCCGCCGCAGGCTCGCGGTGGCGACCGGCAGCAGGGTGGTGATCGAGGTCATGCCGCCGTCTCCAGGGCGGTCATCCGCTCGGCGACGTGCTGGGCGGTGGGGTGGGGCAGGTCGTCGACGATCCGGCCGTCGGCGAGGAAGAGCACGCGGTCGGCGTAGGCGGCGGCGACCGGGTCGTGGGTGACCATGACGGTGCTCTGGCCCTCCTGGTCGACGAGGTCGCGCAGCAGGGCGAGGACGTCGCGGCTGCTGGCGGAGTCGAGGGCGCCGGTCGGTTCGTCGGCGAACAGCATGCGCGGCCGGGTGATCAGTGCGCGGGCGATCGCGACGCGCTGCTGCTGGCCGCCGGACAGCTGGGAGGGCAGGTGTCCGGCGCGCTCGCCGAGGCCGACCTGGGCGAGCGCCCGGCGCACCTGCGCGGGGTCGGGGCGGCGGCCGGCCAGCCGCAGCGGCAGCCCGACGTTCTGTTCGGCGGTGAGCGAGCCGACCAGGTTGAAGGCCTGGAAGACGAAGCCGATCCGCCGGCGGCGCAGCACGGTGAGCTCGGTCTCGCCCAGTGCGCCGAGGTCGGCCCCGTCCAGGGTGACCCGGCCGCTGTCGGGCCGGTCGAGGCCGGCACAGCACTGCAGCAGGGTGCTCTTTCCGGAGCCGGAGGGGCCCATGACGGCGGTGAAGCCGCCGCGCGCGAACTCGACGTCCACCCCCCTGAGCGCCCGTACGGCCTCCGGGCCGGTTCCGTAGGTGCGGTGTACGTCGTCGAGGCGCAGGACGGCCCCGTTCTCCCCCGTGATCTTCACAGCAGCCACACCTACCACGGTGGCCACGGCCCTGACCAGGCGGTTTGGGGGAATCGTTATGCCGTCAGCCGCCGTGCCCCGACGAGGACTTCGGCGCGGACCTCGGTCCCGCCGACGGGGCGGTGCAGGAAGACGTCGACCGGATCCTCGTGGACGACGGTGAAGCCGTGGCGTTCGTACAGCCGCTGGGCGGCGCTGCCGCGGAGGACGACGAGGCGGAACGGTTCTCCGGCGGCGTCGGCCTCGGCGAGGAGGTGGCGCAGCACGGCGGTGCCCAGGCCCCGCCCCTGGAGGTGCGGGGCCAGGTAGAACAGCTCCAGGTGGCGTCCGCCCCGCTCGTCGGGGCGGACGGTGACGCAGCCGGCGAAGGCCCGGTCCACCAGGAGTACGGAGGTGTACCTGGTCGAGAAGGACGCCCTCACCCGCTCCCGGGAGCGGGCCGGGTCCCAGCGGCCGAGGCGTTCCAGGTCGGCGCGCATGACCTGGGCCTTGAGGTCCGTGACGGGTTCGAGGTCCTCGGGCGCGGCGGGGCGCAGGCTCCAGTCGGGGGCGATGTTCACGACCCGCAGTCTGGCAGCCGCGTCACCGCTCCGACCAGCCGTTTTCGTCAGGACACCGGCCGGGAGTCGGCCCAGACGCCCTCGAACTCCTCACGGTAGACCTCCAGCAGTCCCGCCTCGGTGCCGCCGGGCTGCTGGCCGGCGCCGCCGCGCAGCACCAGGGCCGGGGACTCCATGCCGCGGGCGCGGCGCAGGTAGGGCTGGATGACGCCGAGGTCGCGGCCCTGCCGGCGGCCGCCCGCCTGGCCGGCCGTGCGGGGGCCCTCGACCAGGTAGGCGGTGAAGCGCGGGGTTTCGTCGAAGACCCGGATCTCGAAGCCGCCCTGGTCCCGCAGCCGGGCCCGCACCCGCCGCACGTGCATGATGTTCATCTCGATGGAGCGCGACAACTCGCTGCGGCCGAGGCCGAGTTCGCGTTCGCGGCGGCGCACCGCGCTGCTCGCCGGGTTGAGGAAGAGCAGCCGCACCCGGCAGCCTTCGCCGGCCAGGCGCACCAGGCGCTTGCCGGTGTAGTTCTGGCAGAGCATGCCGAGGCCGATGCCGAGGGCGTCGAGGCGCCGGGCGCCGTCCAGCAGGTCCTCGACGGGGAGGTCGCGCTGGAGCCGGACCCGGTCGGCGTGCACGGCGACGACGTCCGCGTACCGGCCGGCCACCAGGGACTCGACCACGTCGGCGGGCACCCCGCCGGCACCCCCGTCCAGGACGGCCAGCAGCCGGGCGGCGGCCCGCTCGGTCTGGGCCAGCACGGTCTGGGTGAGCACCCGGTTGCGGGAGACCACGTGCCGGGCCACCTCCAGCTCGTCGAGCGCCAGCTCGATCTCGCGCCGGTCCGCCAGGTACGGCTCGAAGCAGGGCCAGTGCTGCACCATCAGTTCGCGCAGCTGGGGCAGGGTGAGGAAGACCAGCGGGTCGTCGTCGGCCGGGTCGAGGAGGTAGCCCTTGCGGCGGCTGACCTCGCGCACGGCCCCGGCCCGGTGCGCCCACTCCTCGCCGGCCGGCCCGGCGGCGGCGGTGACCCAGTCCTCGCCGTGGGCGGGGGCGTAGATCGGGTGCAGCACCTCGTCGACCAGGGCGCGCAGCCGCTGTTCGACCAGGTTGAGCCAGACGTAGGCGCGGCCGGACAGCCGGACCCGCTGGTAGGCGTCCTCCCATTCGCCGGCCGACCAGGCCAGTGCGGGTATCTCGACCGGGCCGCCCTGGGCGGGCACCAGGGCCCGGCCGGTCAGGGTGGGACGCATGACCACCGTGGGCGCCTCGCTGCGGGTCGCGCCCCGGTCGGGGCCGCCGGGCCCGGAACCACGGCCGCCGGCGGGGAACACCATGCGCCACCTCATCTGGTTGCTGCGGCCGGCCCCCGCGGGCGCGGGGACCGTCGAAAGCCTGTCGGCCCGCCCCGGGCGGCCGGACGATCAAGGGTACTGCCCGCCGCGAGCCGATCGCAGCCGGTTGCCCGGGGCCCCTCCCGCACCACCGGAGCACTCTTCACACGAATGCCCGACGGGCGCTCGTTCGGCCCAACCCGGGCCGGATGTCCCGGCCCGCGGGGAGGGGCTCGGGGAGTATGCCCTGTGCCGCGCGTCACGGCGGCTGTGCCGTGCGTCACGGCGCACGGTCACGCACATGCCCGGCCGCCCGGCCGGGAAGAGAGCGTCCGGGCCCCGGCAGGCGGCCGGTCCCGTTGTCGGAGCACACGTCAGTTTCCGTCGGCAGCAAGGAAGTTGAGAAGTCATGCAGGTCTGGCCCGGTACGCCCTACCCGCTCGGCGCCACCTACGACGGGGCCGGCACCAACTTCGCCGTGTTCTCCGAGAGCGCCGACCGGATCGAGCTGTGCCTGATCGCCGAGGACGGCTCCGAGACGGCCGTCGAGCTGCGCGAGACGGACGCCTTCGTCCGGCACGCCTACCTCCCGGGCGTCCAGCCCGGCCAGCGCTACGGCTTCCGCGTGCACGGCCCGTACAACCCCGGCCTGGGCCAGCGGCACAACAGCGCCAAGCTGCTGCTGGACCCGTACGCCAAGGCGATGAGCGGGCACATCGACTGGGACGAGTCGGTCTACGGCTACCACTTCGGCGCCCCCGAGCGCCGCAACGACCTGGACTCCGCCCCGCACACCATGCACTCGGTGGTGATCAACCCGTACTTCGACTGGGGCACCGACCGGCCGCCGCGCACCGACTACCACCGCACCGTCATCTACGAGGCCCACGTCAAGGGCCTGACCCGGCTGCACCCCGGCATCCCCGAGGAGATCCGCGGGACGTACGCGGGCCTGGCCCACCCGGCGGTGATCGAGCACCTGGCCAAGCTCGGCGTCACCGCGATCGAGCTGATGCCGGTGCACCAGTTCGTCCGCGACCACCGGCTGCGGGACCTCGGCCTCGCCAACTACTGGGGCTACAACACCGTCGGCTTCTTCGCCCCGCACTCCTCCTACTCCTCCACCGGCGACCGCGGCCAGCAGGTGCAGGAGTTCAAGTCCATGGTCAAGGCGCTGCACGCGGCCGGGATCGAGGTGATCCTGGACGTCGTCTACAACCACACCGCCGAGGGCAACCACCTGGGGCCGACGCTGTCTCTGCGCGGCCTGGACAACGTCTCCTACTACCGCCTCGCCCGCGACCAGCGCTTCTACGAGGACACCACCGGCACCGGCAACAGCCTGCTGATGCGCAGCCCGCACGTGCTCCAGCTGATCATGGACTCGCTGCGCTACTGGGTCACCGAGATGCACGTGGACGGCTTCCGCTTCGACCTCGCCGCCACCCTCGCCCGGCAGTTCCACGAGGTGGACCGGCTGTCCTCCTTCTTCGACCTGGTCCAGCAGGACCCGGTGGTCTCCCAGGCCAAGCTGATCGCCGAACCCTGGGACCTCGGCGAGGGCGGCTACCAGGTGGGCAACTTCCCCCCGCTGTGGACGGAGTGGAACGGCATGTACCGCGACACCGTGCGGGACCTGTGGCGCGGCGAGAACGCCACCCTCGCCGAGTTCGGCTCCCGGCTCACCGGCTCCGCCGACCTCTACCAGGACGACGGCCGCCGCCCGATCGCCTCGATCAACTTCGTGACCTGCCACGACGGTTTCACCCTGCGCGACCTGGTCTCGTACAACGAGAAGCACAACGACGCCAACGGCGAGGACAACCGGGACGGCGAGTCCTTCAACCGCTCCTGGAACTGCGGCGTCGAGGGCCCCGCCGCCGACCCGGCCGTCGAGGAGCTGCGGGAGCGCCAGCAGCGCAACTTCATCGCCACCCTGATGCTCTCCCAGGGCGTGCCGATGCTCTCGCACGGCGACGAGCTCTGCCGCACCCAGCTGGGCAACAACAACGCCTACTGCCAGGACAACGAACTCACCTGGATGCACTGGCCCGAGGGCGACGGGCCGCAGGCGCGGCTGCTGGAGTTCACCCAGGGGATGATCTGGCTGCGCCGCGACCACCCGGTGTTCCGGCGGCGGCGGTTCTTCCACGGGCGGCCGGTGTCCGCCTCCGGCGGCTTCGACGACCTCACCGACATCGCCTGGTTCACCCCGACCGGGGAGGAGATGACCAAGCGCAACTGGGGCGCCAGCTACGCCAAGTCGCTGACCGTCTTCCTCAACGGCTACGCGATCTCCGAACCGGACCGGCGCGGCGGCCGGATCGTCGACGACTCCTTCCTGCTGATGTTCAACGCCCACTCCGAACCGCTGGAGTTCACCGTGCCCGCCGACCACGGGCAGGAGTGGCAGGTCGTGGTCGACACCGCCCGGCCCCGGCTGCCCGCCCCCGGCACGGGCGCCCGGGTCAAGGCCGGGGACGCCCTCTGGCTCACCGACCGCTCGCTGATGGTGCTGCAGCGGCCCGCCTAGGTGCTCCGGTCCGTGTCGGCAGTGCCGCGGGGGCGTGCCGGCGGTGCCGCGGCGCCCCGCCTGGCCGGTCGCCGGACGCGGCGCGGGCCCTTCGGACGGCCGGGGGCGGTCACCTGTTCGGGCCAGCAGCGGGTCTTGGCGGCGGCCTCCCCCGGGTACCTATGGAGCTATGACCCCCGCCGCCGAGCCCGCGCAGCCCCGCCCGGCCGCCACCGTCCCCTCGTCGTCGTACCGCCTCCAGCTCCAGCCCGGCTTCACCCTCCGCGACGCCACCGGCGCCGTCCCCTACCTGGCCGCCCTCGGCGTCTCCCACCTGCACCTGTCCCCGCTGCTGGAGGCCGTCCCCGGCTCCACCCACGGCTACGACACCGTCGACCACACCCGGATCAGCGAGCAGCTCGGCGGCGAGCCGGCGCTGCGCGAACTGGCCGCCGCCGCGCACCGCCACGGCCTGCGGCTGATCGCCGACGTGGTGCCCAACCACATGGCCGTGCCCGCCCCCGAACGGCTCAACCGGCCGCTGTGGCAGGTGCTGCGCGACGGTCCCGACTCGCCGTACGCGCGCTGGTTCGACATCGACTGGACCGCCCAGGCCGGCCCCGCCGACGCCCCCGGGCGCGGCCGGGTGCTGCTGCCACTGCTCGGCGACCGGCTCGGCGCCGTCCTGGACCAGCTCACCGTGGACGCCGTGGGGGCGCCTCCCGGCCGCCCGACGGGGGGAGTGCTGCGCTACCACGAGCACGAGCTGCCGCTGCGCCCCGGCACCGAGGAGCTGCCGCTGCCCGAGCTGCTCGGCCGCCAGTGGTACCGGCTCGCCTGGTGGCGCCTGGCCCGCACCGAGCTCAACTACCGGCGCTTCTTCACCGTCAACGAGCTGATCGCCCTGCGGGCCGAGGACCCGGAGGTGTTCGCCGCCACCCACGCCGTCCTGCTCGGACTGCACGCGGACGGCGTCCTGGACGGCTTCCGGATCGACCACCCGGACGGGCTCGCCGACCCGCGCGGCTACCTGCGGCGCCTGGCAGCGGCCACCGGCGGGGCGCCGGGGACCACCGGCGGGCAGGCGGGGGGCGCGGCCGGGGCGTACGTCGTGGTCGAGAAGATCCTCACCGGCGAGGAGCGGCTGCCCGAGGACTGGCCGGTGGCCGGCACCACCGGCTACGACGCGCTGCGCCGGATCGACGGCGTGCTCACCGACCACGCGGGCGCCTGCCGGCTGGCCGGGGCGTACGAGTCCTTCCGGCACGGCGGCCCGGTCCGGGACCTCTGCACGGACCCGCACCCCGCCGTCGCCGAGGCCCGGCGCGGGCGGGCCGACATGGCCGGGCCGGACGGCGAACTCGCCGCCGAGGTCGACCGGCTGGTGCGGATCGCGCTGCGGATCGGCGCCGCCGAGCCCGCGCACGCCGACCACTCGCCGGGGCAGCTGCGGGCCGCGCTCGGCCGGCTGCTCACCGGCTACCCGGCGTACCGGCCGTACGCCCGGCCCGGCGAGGCGGTCCCGGCCGCCTCGGCGCAGCAGCTACGGGCTGCCCTGGAGGGCTCCGCCGACCCGACCGACCGGCTGGTGGCCGCGCTCGCGCTCGGCGAGCTGGGCCGGGGCGCCGACAAGGACGAGTTCTGCACGCGCTTCGCCCAGACCGCCGCCGCGGTGGCCGCCAAGGGTGTCGAGGACACCGCCTTCTACCGCTGGAACGCCCTGCCCGGCCTCAACGAGGTCGGCGGCGAGCCCGCCCGGCCCGGACTGCGCCCCGCGGACTTCCACGACTGGTGCCGCTACCTGGAGCGCACCTGGCCGCACAGCATGACGGTGCTGTCCACCCACGACACCAAGCGCAGCGCCGACGCCCGGGCCCGGCTCGCCGTGCTCGCCGAGCGGCCGGACGCCTGGGCCGCCGAGGCCGCCGCCTGGTCCACCGCCGCCGGCCCCGGCTTCGACCCGGACGCCGACTGGCTGCTGTGGCACACCCTGGTCGCCGCCTGGCCGATCGACCCGGACCGGCTGGTCGCCGCCCTGCTCAAGTCCGCCCGCGAGGCCAAGCTCCACACCTCCTGGACCACCCCCGACCCCCGCTACGAGCGGGCCCTGGAGCAGCGCGCCCGCGCGGTCCACGCCAACCCCGGGCTGCTCCCCCGGATCGAGGGCGCCGTCCACGCCCTCGCCCCGTACGCCCGCGCCAACACCCTGGCCGCCGCGCTGCTGCACCTCACCGTGCCGGGCGTGCCGGACCTCTACCAGGGCAGCGAGGAGCCGCTGTACACCCTGGTCGACCCGGACAACCGGGGCGTGGTGGACTTCGGCGCGCTCGCCGTGCGGCTCACCGACGCGGCCGCGCCGCGCCCCGGCGACCTCGCCCGGGAGAAGCTGCACCTCACCGCCACCGCGCTGCACCTGCGCCGCACCCGCCCGCTCGGCCCGTACCGGCCGCTGCACGCCGCGGGCCCCGCCGGTGACCACCTGCTGGCCTTCGCCCGGGGCGGAGACGTGGTCACCGCCGTCACCCGGCTGCCGTACGGGCTGGAGCGGGCCGGCGGCTGGCGCGACACCGTGCTGGAGCTGCCGGCCGGCGGGCCCTGGACGGACGAGCTGACCGGGCGCCGCCTCCCGGCGGGTACGGTGCCGGTGGCGGAGCTGCTGGCGGCCCTGCCGGTGGCCCTGCTGACGAGGAGGGACTGATGCCGCGCTACCAGGTGTGGGCGCCCAACGCCGCGTCCCACGTGCGGGTCGACGTCAACGGCTTCGCCTACGACCTGGCCCGCTGCCCGGACCGGGACGGCTGGTGGTCCGGCGAGGCCCCGGCGGGCGACTACGCCTTCCGGCTGGACGACGGCCCGCCGCTGCCCGACCCGCGCTCGGCCCGGCAGCCGCACGGCCCGGAGGGGCCCAGCCGCACGGTGGACCACGCCGCGTTCCGCTGGTCGCGGCCCGGCCGGCGCGGCCGGGCGCTGCCCGGCGCGGTGCTGTACGAGCTGCACGTGGGCACCTTCACCGCCCGCGGCACCTTCGACGCCGCCGCCGAACGCCTGGACCACCTGGTCGAGTTGGGCGTGGACTTCGTCGAGCTGATGCCGGTCTGCCCGTTCCCCGGCCGGCACGGCTGGGGCTACGACGGGGTCTCGCTCTGGGCCGTCCACGAGCCCTACGGCGGGCCCGAGGGACTCAAGCGCTTCGTGGACGCCGCCCACCGCAAGGGCCTCGGGGTGGTGCTCGACGTGGTGCACAACCACCTCGGCCCGTCCGGCAACCACCTTCCCGCGTACGGCCCGTACTTCACCGACCGGCACCACACCCCGTGGGGCTCGGCGGTCAACCTGGACGCGCCCGGCTCGGACGAGGTGCGCGCCTACCTGATCGGCAGCGCGCTGGCCTGGCTGCGCGACTACCGGATCGACGGGCTGCGGCTGGACGCCGTGCACGCCCTCGCGGACGACCGGGCCGTCCACTTCCTGGAGGAACTCTCCGCCGAGGTGGGGAGGTTGGCGGTCGCCACCAACCGGCCGCTGTTCCTGATCGCCGAGTCCGACCTCAACACCCCGGCCACCACCGCCCCGCCCGAGGCGGGCGGACAGGGCCTCACCGCGCAGTGGAGCGACGACTTCCACCACGCCCTGCACTGCGCGCTCACCGGCGAATCCCAGGGCTACTACGGGGACTTCGCGCAAGCGCCGCTCGCCGCCCTCGCCAAGACGCTCACCCGGGGGTTCTTCCACGACGGCACCTGGTCCTCGTTCCGCGGCCGCCGGCACGGACGCCCGTTCACCCCGCCCGGCAACGGCCACCGGCTGCTCGGCTACCTCCAGACCCACGACCAGGTCGGCAACCGGGCGCTGGGGGACCGCGTCTCCACCAGCCTCTCCCCCGGCCGGCTCGCCTGCGGCGCCGCGCTGGTGCTCACCTCGCCGTTCACCCCGATGCTCTTCATGGGCGAGGAGTGGGGCGCCGCCACTCCCTGGCAGTACTTCACCGACCACACCGACCCGGACCTCGCCGAGGCCGTCCGGCAGGGCCGGCGCCGGGAGTTCACCGGGCACGGCTGGGCCGCCGAGGCCGTCCCCGACCCCCAGGAGCCGGCCACCGTGCTGCGCTCGGTCCTCGACTGGACCGAGCTCCGGCGCGCCCCCCACGCCGAACTGCTCACGTGGTACCGGACGTTGATCCGGCTGCGGCGCGAGCGCCCGGAGCTGTCCGACCCCGACCTCGGCGCGGTGCGCGCGGACTTCGACGAAGCGGCGGGCCGGCTGGTGGTGCACCGGGGGCCGTACCGGATCGCCGTCAACCTCGGGCCGGACGGGGCCGCGCTGCCGCTCGGGGCCACCGGGCGCGAGGTGGTGGCGGCCTTCGGGGCGGCGGAGCTGGAGGGGACGGCGGTGCGGCTGGCGGCGGACGCGGTGGCGGTCGTCGCCGTGCGGCCCGGCCGGACGCTCACCGGCACGACGGGCCCACCGTAGCGGCCGGGCTCACCGGAGGAAGGTGCCGATCCGCTCCCGGAGCGCCGGGGCGTCCAGGCCGTAGGCGGCCAGGTGCTCCGCGATCGAGCCGTAGTGCCGGTGCTCCTCGCGCGGCACCCCCAGGCCCAGCACCCGGTGCGGGCGGTCGGCGAGCGCCGCGTGCGCCTCGTTCGCGGAGGTGCCCGCCAGGTACGGCTCGACCAGCACCACGTCCGCCCGGTCGCCGAGCGCCGCGCGCAGCCCGGCGGCGTCGAAGGGGCGCACCGTCGCCGCGTACAGCACGGCGACGTCCAGGCCCTCGGTGGCCGCGAGCACCGCGTCCAGCATCGGCCCGACGGCGAGCACGGCTCCGCGCGAGCCGGACCGGACGGTGGTGAAGCGGCCCGGCTCGACCGGCACCGCGGCCGCGTTCCGGTGCTCCGAGAGCCGGACGTACACATTGCGGTCGCCGTCCGCGTAGGCGTGGCGCAGCAGTTGCTCGGCCTCGTCCGGGTGGCCGGGGACGTGGACCGTCCAGTCCGGCAGGGTGTCCAGCAGGGCGACGTCGCCCGGGGACATGTGGGTGCGGCCGCCGGCCGGCCAGTCGTACGAGCCCGCCGCGCTCACCAGCACGGCGCCGACGCCCTGGTGGACGAGGTCCAGCTTGACCTGTTCGAAGGGCCGCTCGATCAGGAAGCTGGCGAAGGTGTGGGCGATCGGACGCATCCCGGTGAGCGCCAGGCCGCCCGTCGCGCCGATCAGCAGCTGCTCGCGGATGCCGACGTTGACCACCCGGTCGGGGTGGCGCCGCTGTGCCGGGGCGAAGGCGGCCGCGGTGATGTCGGCGAGCACCACGGCCAGCCGGGGGTCCTCGTCCAGCAGGCGGGTGGTCACGTCCACGAAGCGCTCGCGCATGGTGTCCATCGGTGAAGTTCCTCTCGGGGGCTCGGTCTTGGCCTGATCGGTCGTGGCGGGGCGGGTCGTGGCGGGGCGGGTCGTGGTGTCGGCGGGCGGGGGCCGCCGCCGGGTGCTCAGTGCTGCTCCTTGGGCTCGACCCGGGCGACCACCACGTGCGGGCGGCCCGGGTGCTCCGCGGTGTACGCGCGGTGCAGCGCCTCGTGGTCGCGCCCGTCCACCGTGGCGGTCGACCAGCCCTCGGCCGCGAAGCGCTGGGCGATGCCGCCCTGCCAGCCGTGCGTGGCCGAGGAGTTGTCGATCACCACCACGTGCAGCCGCTCCAGCCCGTAGGCCCCGGCGAAGGCCACCGCCTCGGCGTTGGAGCCCTCGTCGAACTCCGCGTCGCCGACCAGCACCCACACCGCCGGGTCGGTCAGGCCCTGGGCCCGCAGCCCGAGCGCGGTGCCGACGGCCAGCGGCAGGCCGTGTCCGAGCGAGCCGGAGGCGATCTCGACGCCCGCGAGCAGGGTGCGGTCCGGGTGGTGGCCGAGCGGCGAGTCGTAGCCGCCGAAGCTCGGCAGCACGGCCGGGTCAAGGAAGCCCTTGGCCGCCAGTACGGCGTAGTACGCCATCGGGCCGTGGCCCTTGGAGAGCAGGAAGCGGTCGCGGTCCTGGGCCTCTGCGGTCTCCGGGGTCACCCGCAGCACCCGGTCGTACAGCACCCAGAGCGCGTCCAGGGTGGAGGTGGCGGCCGGGCCGTGCTTCTCGGCGCCGGTCATCAGCGCCATCAGGGCGGGCAGGTCCTCGAATCGGGTGCCGGTCGCGTTCGTGGCGGTCGCGTTCGTCGTCATGACCACGATGCTGCACCTTAAAGCCGACTTGAGGTCAAGCGGCTACAGTGGGTTCCCATGACCGCCCACTCCGACGGCCGCCGGGCCCCCGGCCCGCACCACGGCGACCTGCTCACCATCGGCCAACTCGCCCGCCGCAGTGGCCTCGCCGCCTCCGCGCTGCGCTACTACGAGAGCCTCGACCTGATCCAGGCCACCCGCACCTCCGGCGGCCAGCGCCGCTACACCCGCGGCACGCTCCGCCGGATCGCCTTCATCCGCGCCGCCCAGCGGGTGGGCCTCTCCCTGGACGAGGCGAAGGTCGCCCTCGACCGCCTCCCCGAGCGCCCGGCCCCCAGCGGCACCGAGTGGGACCGGGTCGCCGCGTCCTGGCAGAGCCGGATCGACGAGCAGATCGCCGAACTCCAACGGCTCAAGGCCAAGCTCACCGGCTGCATCGGCTGCGGCTGCCTGTCCCTCTCCCGCTGCGCCCTCTACAACGCCGCCGACCGCGCCGGCGAGGCCGGCCCCGGCGCCCGCTACCTGCTCACCCGCGACCCGGACGGCGGACCCGAACCGGTCCCGTCGGGCATGGAGACCTGCGGCACCCGCCCGGAGGGGCACTGAAAACCCTTTGCGCCGGGGCCCTTCGCCTGCCTACGGTACGCCCGTGCTGCCCTTGGTGCTGACGGACGAGGAGTGGGACGCGGTCGTCCCCGACGAGACGGTGATGCGCCCCGGCGCCGAGGCGCTCTGCGCCCGGCTGGGCGTCGGGGGCCTGCCCCTGGAGCGCTTCCCGGAGGGCTCCGTGCCGGTCTACGCGATCGGCGACGCGCTGGTGCTCAAGCTGTTCCCGGCCGCCGCCGCCCGGGACGGCATCGTCGAGGAGCGCGTGCTCACCCACCTGGACGGCGCACTGCCGATCCCCACCCCGACCGTCCACGAGGCCGGCGAGTACGTCAACGGCTGGCGCCACGTCCTGATGTCCCGTCTGCCCGGCGAGGGCCTCGCCCCGGCCTGGCCGCGCATCCCGCCGCCCGACCGCGAGCGGATCGCCCGCCGCTGCGGCGAGGCGCTCGCCGCCCTGCACGCCCTCGACCCCGAGCCGCTCGCCGACGTCCTCGGCCCCGGCGACTGGCCGGCCTTCCTGGCCCGCCGGGCCGCGGGCGCGGTGGCCCGCCAGCGCGAACGCGGGCTGGCGCGGGAGTGGCTGGAGCAGATCCCGGACTTCCTCGCCGCCGCCCCGCTCCCCGCCGCCCCCGGACGCTCCCTGCTGCACACCGAGTTCATGCGCGAGCACCTGCTCACCGACCCGGCCGACGGCTGGCGCCTCACCGGCCTGATCGACTTCGAGCCCGCGATGATCGGCGCCCCGGCCTACGACCTGGTCGCCGTCGGACTCTTCACCACCCGGGCCGACCCGCACCTGCTCGGCCACCTGCTGAACGCCTACGGCCGCCGCTTCGAGCCCAGGCTGCTGATGGCGTGCACCCTGCTCCACGTGTACAGCAACCTGCCGTGGTACCTGCGGGAGTTGAAGCCCTCGGCACGGACGCTGGACGCCCTCGCCGAGGAGTGGTTCGGGACCGCCTAGCCACGCCCTACGGACGCGGGTCGGTGCGCAGCAGGCTGTACCGGACGACATCACGCCACGCACCGGCCCGGAAGGTCACCGCGCGCTGCACGCCCTCCCGGGTGAAGCCGAGCTTCTCCAGGACGCGCTGCTCGGCCAGGTTGCCCGCCTCGGTGTCCGCCTCCAGCCGCATCACCGGGGAGTGCGCGAACAGGTGGTCCACCAGCAGCCGTTGGGCCCGGGTGCCGATCCCGCGCCCACGCACGTGCGGCAGCAGCTGCACGCCGATGCTCCAGTACGGGGCGGACGGCCGCACCCCGCTGCGGTTGGCGGCGACGAAGCCGCCGAACCTGCCCCCGACCTCGACCGCGAGCATCCACTGCCCCTCCTCCAGCAGCCCGCTCTCCAGCCACCGGCGACGGTACCGCTGCGAATCGCGCCAGCCGTACCACTGGAACTCCCCCAGCATCTCCGGGTCGTTCACCAGTCCCTCGACCACGGGGAGGTCGGCCTCGGCTATCGGGCGCAGGGACACTGATTCTTCACTCATGCAGGCGCCAACGCCCGAGCGGACGCGACGGTTCCTCAACCGAGCGGCGGCCGGGGACCGGTGCGCGGCAGGCTGTGGATCGAGCGGGCGAGCCGGAATCCCACGTCGTCGATCCGCAGCGTCGGGTGGCTCCGGCGGCGGACGGAGGCGCGGCAGCTCCAGTGCTCGTCGAACCAGCCGCCGCCGCGCAGGACGCGGTACTCGCCGTACACCTCGGGGTCGTACCGGTCCCAGCACCACTCCCAGACGTTGCCGAGCAGGTCGTACAGCCCGTGGGCGTTCGGGCGCAGTCCGCCCACCTGGTGCGGGCGCTCGCCCGAGTTGCCGCGGTACCAGGCGATGTCGTCCAGCGGGCCGTAGCGCGGGCCGTCCGTGCCGGCGCGGCAGGCGTGTTCCCATTCGGCCTCGGTGGGCAGCCGGTAGCCGTCGGCGGCGCGGTCCCAGGAGACGTCCTCGCCGTCCACCTCGTAGGCGGGCGCGAGGCCTTCGCGCCGGGACAGCTCGTTGCAGTGGTGGACGGCGTCCAGCCAGGAGACGCTGTGCGCGGGGCGGCGGTCGCCGGTCGCACCCTCGTACTGCTCGCGGGTCACCGGACAGGCCGCCAGCCGGAACGGGGCGACGTCGACGGCCCAACTGCGCCGGGTGCGACGGTCGGAGAGGGTGACCCGGCCGGACGGTACGGTGATCATCCGACGATCCTAGGGCGTCCTGAGCGCGGCCGGGGTCCCGCGCCGGGTCAGAGGGCCGGCAGCGACAGCGCGAAGCCCGTGAGCACCGCCCAGCCGACCGGCACGGCCGCGCCGGCGGCCCAGGCGAAGCCCGCCGCCGGGCGGCCCCGCTCCCGGCCACCGGCCCGCTGGAAGCCGGCGGTCAGGCCGGCGATCGCGGCGACGGGCATGGCGAGGCAGGACAGGTAGACGGCCCCGTACCAGATCGGCACCACGGCGATCATCCCGAGGAACGCGAACGGGGCCGACACCAGCGCGACCACGACGCCGGCCGCCGTGCAGGCGACGCGGAGCCGCTTCGGGTCGGAGAAGAACGGCGGCACGGCACAGGCCGCGACGCACACCAGCCCGGGCGCGGAGAGGATCGCCCCCACCGGCCCGTAGCCCGCCACCACGAGGATCACCGGCAGCAGGAACGCCCCGACCCCCAGCCCGGACAGCCACCGGGCACTGACCGGCACCGCGACCATGCTTCCCCCGCACGCAGGACCACTTCGGATGCGGTGGAAGCTAGCACGCGGGGCGGCGCGGTGGTGTGCCGGGCGGTCGCCGCCGGTCGGGCGGGCCGGACCGATAATGGACCGGACGATTCCGTGGGTGAGAGGTGGCGCATGGCCGGCAGGTTGCGGGTGCTGAGGAAGCAGAACCGGCTCAGCCTGGAGGCACTCGCCGAGCAGGTCGGCGTCACCAAGAGCTACCTCTCCAAGGTCGAGCGCGGCATCAGCGACCCGTCGATCTCGACGGCGCTCAAGCTGGCCCACGCCCTCAAGGTCGACGTCGGCCGGCTCTTCTCGGACGAGGTGGAGCCCGAGCTCGTCACCGTCGTCCGGGCCGGTGAGCGCACTCCCGTCGGCACCGGGGCGGGCTCCGGCGTCTCCCGTTACGAGGGCATCGCGACCGGGCTCAGCGGCAAGCGGATGGTGCCGTTCATGATGTACCCGCCGACCGAACCGGCGGACCCGCCGTTCAAGTCGCACACGGGCGAGGAGTTCTTCTTCGTCCACGCGGGCACCGCCGTGCTGGAGTTCCCCGAGCGGAGCGTCGAACTCGGCCCCGGGGACAGCGTGTACTTCAACTCGGCGCTGCCCCACCGCTGCCGGAGCACCGGGCCGGAGCCGGCCGAGATCCTCGTGGTCATCCACGACGACCCGGACGGCCCCTCGGACCGGGTTCCCACACTGCCCTGACGGGCCCGGCGGGCCCGGCGGGCCCGGGGCCGCCCTGAAGCCGTCCCGAGCCCGGCTTCAGGGCGGCCTCACTCCGGCGTCAGGCCTTCGGCCCGGCGCCGTCCGCCAGGGCGACTCCCGCCGCGGACAGCAGCGCGGACAGCTGCGCCGTCCGCGCCCCGTCCAGCGGCAGCAAGGGGTGCCGGGGCTCGCCGACGTCCAGGCCGCACAGGGCCAGGCCCGCCTTCACCGTGGTCGGCAGACCCCCGCCGAGCAGGAACTGCAGCACCGGCAGCTGCCGGTAGAACACCCGGCGGGCCGTTTCCGGGTCACCGGCGCGCACCGCCCGGTACAGGTCGAGGGTGAGCTCGGGGATGAGGCAGGGTGCGGCCGTGCACCAGCCGGCCGCGCCGGCCGCGAACGCCTCCAGGGCCAGCGGGTTGGAGCCGTTGTAGAACGGCAGGGCGCCGTCGGAGAGCTGGGTGAGCCGGTGCATCCGCTGGATGTCGCCGCTGCTCTCCTTGACCATGGTGATGTTCTCCACCTGGTCGACCAGCCGGTGCATGAGTTCCGGGCGGAGGTCGACCCCGGCGGTGGCGGGGTTGTTGTAGATCATCAGCGGGATGCCGATCGCGTCGGCGATCTCGGTGTAGTGCCGGGTGATCTCGCGTTCGTCCAGCCGCCAGTACGAGAGCGGCAGCACCATCACCACGTCGGCGCCGGCCCGTTCCGCGAACCGGGCGCGGCGGACGGCGCTGCGGGTGGTGAGGTCGGCGATGCCGACGACGGTGGGCACCCGGCCGGCGACGGCCGCCACCGACGCCTCGGCGGCGGTGTACCACTCCTGGTCGTCGAGGTAGGCGCTCTCGCCGGTGGAGCCGAGCGGGGCGATGGCGTGGCAGCCGGAACGGACCAGCCGGTCGATCAGCTCGGCGAGCCGGTCGAGGTCCGGGCCGCCGTCGGCCGCGGAGAACGGGGTCACCGGGTAGGCGATGATCCCTTCCAGGGTGGTCGCGGGCATCTCAGGAGTCCTTCCGGGTGACGAGGGCGTCGCCGTGGCCGGCCCGCAGGGCGCGGCGGGCGTAGTAGGCGAAGTTCGCCTGGCCGCGCTTGGGGGTGGAGATCCAGTCGTGCGCCTCCCTGGCGAGCGGTTCGGGGATCTCCCGGATCTTCCCGGCGGCCCCGGCGAGGAGCTGGAGCTCGGCGGCCCGCTCGAAGAGCAGGGCCAGGGTGCACGCCTCCTCGACGGTTCCGGTGGCGACCAGCTGGCCGTGGTGGGCGAGCAGGAGGGCGCGCTTGTCGCCGAGGGCGGCGGAGATGATCTCGCCCTCCTCGTTGCCGACCGGGATGCCGGGCCACTTCTCCAGGAAGGCGCAGTCGTCGTAGAGCGGGCACAAGTCCATGTGCGAGACGACCAGCGGGGTCTCCAGCATCGAGAGCGCGGAGACGTGCAGCGGGTGGGTGTGGATGATGCAGTTGACGTCCGGGCGGGCCCGGTAGACCCAGCTGTGGAACCGGTTGGCCGGGTTGGCCATCCCGTCGCCCTCCAGGACGTGCAGGTCCTCGTCGACGAGGAGGAGGTTGTCCTCGGTGATCTCGTCGAAGCCCAGGCCCAGGCGCTGGGTGTAGTAGGTGCCCGGGCGTTCGGCCCGGGCGGTGATCTGGCCGGCCAGCCCGGAGTCGTGGCCGGCGTCGAACAGGATGCGGCAGGTCAGGGCCAGTTTCTGGCGCACCGTCCAGTCGTTGTCGGGGATCGCGGTCCGCATCCGCTGGTGGGCCAGGTCCACCAGGTCGGTCTTGCCCGTCTCGAACGTGTCGGCCATCGCCGTGGTTCTCCTTCGCTCTTCGGTCGGAGCGGTCCGCCGGGGCGCGGGGTGCGGCCCGCACCGGCGGGCCGCGGGCAGCGGCGACCCGCCCGGCGGCGCCGCGGAGCCCCGGGAAGACACGTCATTCACTTTAGGACACCTTGTGTCCTCGCGTCGACGGGTCACCCACCACCAGGACCCCGGAACCCGGCCGCGACCCCTCCCGCACGGGAAGTCGGCCCGGCCGACTTCCCGTGCGGAGGCACCCCGCTACGCCCCGGCCTCCCGAAGGGTCACCGTGCACAGCCGCTTGGTGGCGCGGGTCAGGGCGACGTACAGGTCCCGTTCGCCCGCGGGCCGGGCGGCGACGATCCCGTCCGGGTCGACCACGACGGCCTCGTCGAACTCCAGGCCGCGCGCCTCCGACGCCGGAACCAGCCGGGCGTACCGCTCGACCCCGGCGGCCGCCAGTTCCGCCGTCCGGCCGTCCGCGCAGACCACGCCGAGCAGCTCGCCCGGATGCGCGGCGGCCTGCGCCCGCAGCTCACGCACCAGCTCACCGGCGAGCCGCTCCGGCGCCACCGCGACGGACCGGGGCTGCTCACCGTGCCGGATCGACCGGACCGGCGGCTGCCCCGGGGCGATCCGGCCGAGCAACTCCCCGGTGGTGGCCAGGATCTCCCGCGTGGTCCGGTAGCTGACGGTCAGCGTCCGCAGGTCGAAACGGCGGCCGACGTGCGGGGCGAGCGCCTCGTGCCAGTCCCGTGCGGTCGCCGCCGGGCCCGCCTGCGCGAAGTCGCCGACCAGTGTCATCGACCGGCCCGGGCACCGGCGCAGAACCATCCGCCACTGCATCGCCGTCAGCTCCTGCGCCTCGTCGACGACGACGTGCCCGAAGGCCTGCTCGGGCGGCCCGTCGACCAGGCTCGCGGCCTCGTCGAGGAGCGGCACGTCGGCGTCGGCCCACGGCGCGCCGGGCGTGCGCAGCAGCGACGCCCGCTCGTCGTCGCCGAGGTGCGGCAGGCGCTCGGCCAGTGCGTCGGCGTCGGCCAGCAGGGCGTCGACGACCTCGCCCGGCACGAGCCGCGGCCAGAGCTCCTCGACGGCCCGGTCCACGTACGCGTCGTCCAGGAGCGCGGCCCGGACGGCGTCGGCGTCGAACTCGTCGGCCCCCGTGGCGGGTTCGTCGTCGACGCCGAGTCTGCGCAGGTCCCGGGCCGCCATCCGGTCGAGGTCGATGCCGGTGAGCAGCGCGACCTCGGCGTCGATGCGCTCCAGCGCCTCGACCGTGCCGCGGGCCAGCGCGCCGGTCAGGGAGTCCACCAGCAGCTCCAGGAACAGCCGGCGCGCCCGGTTGTGGGCGAGGCCGCTCGCCTGCGCCGCCGCCCGCGCCCCGGCGACCTCCGCCTCCTCCAGGCGGACCCACTCCCGCCCGACCCGGACGGTGAAGTCCCCGCCCGGGGCCTGCCGCGAGCGGACCGACCCGGCCAGCGCGTCGGCCAGTTCGGCGCCGCCCTTGAGGCGCGCCGCCCCGAACCCGTCCACGGCGCCCGGCGCGACGCCGGCCAGCTCCTCGCACGTCGCCAGGACGACGTCGTTCTCCCCGAGCGAGGGCAGCACCTGGGAGATGTAGTCGAGGAACCGCGCGTTCGGACCCAGCACCAGCACACCGCGCTCGGCCGCCTTCGGGAACGCGTACAGCACGTACGCGGCGCGGTGCAGCGCCACCACCGTCTTTCCGGTGCCCGGGCCGCCCTGCACCACCGTCACCCCGCGGTGCGAGGAGCGGACGATCGCGTCCTGCTCGGTCTGGAGCGTGGCGACCGCCGTCCCCATCCGCCCGGTCCGCCGCTCCCGCAGCGCCGCCGCCAACGGGCCGTCCCCCACGACGTCCCCGGCGGCCGGCTCCGAACCGTCCAGCAGTTCGTCGCTCACCCCGACCACCGTGCGGCCCGTCAGGCTCAGATGGCGGCGCCGCCGCAGCCCCAGGGGGTGGACCGGCGTCGCCTCGTAGAAGGCCCGTGCCGCCTCCGCCCGCCAGTCCACCAGCAACGGCAGCTCGTCCTCGTCCCGTTGCAGCCCCAGCCGCCCGATCCGCAGCACCGTCCCGTCCGCCAGGTCGATCCGGCCGAAGACCAGCCCGCCCTCGGCGCCCTGCAGCCGGCGCACCTCGCCCGTCAGCCGCCCGGCCGCCACCTCCCGCTCGTACACCTCGCCCGCGCCGTCCGCCGCCGACGCGAGCACCCGCCCCAGCTGCTCCCGCGCCCTGGCGAGCCGCTCGTCGAACAGCTCGCCGATGACGGACACCTGCACCCGCTCCAGCTCCACCTGCTGCGCGGCGTTGTCGTGGATCTGCGACAAGGAAGAGCCCCCTCTCGATTCGACCCGCCACTATGCAGAGGAAATCCGGAGAAGTAAATGTTGACTTGTCCGGTTCGCATGTGGCCCTCGAATCCCGTACGGCAGTTTTCCCGGCGGAATTCCGGCACGCCCCCGGGGCGCCTCTCCCCACTCCGCGAAAATGCCCTTTCCCGGCCCGGGGCGGGGGTGCCGCCACGCGCTCGCCCGGGCCCGGACACCTCTGCCGTACCGTGCCCCGGCGGCCCCAACAGCCCACCGCACAGCGGTCTTTGCGCCCCGTGCGCCCGCCCGCCGGACGGCCTACGATCGGCGGAATGAACCGTACGATCCGCACCACCGAAGACGTGCTCGCCCTCCTCGACGGCCTTTTCCCGCCGGCCGAACCGTTCTGGGACCGGTTCTACGCGGACCGGTCCGCCGAGCGCCCGTTCTTCACGCCGAAACCGGACGAGAACCTGGCCTCCTACCTGGACCGCGGCCTGCTCGCCCCCGGCCGGGCGCTCGACCTCGGCTGCGGCGCCGGCCGCAACGCCGTCCACCTGGCCTCGCTCGGCTTCGAGGTGGACGCCGTCGACCTCTCCGCCACCGCCGTGGCCTGGGCCGAGGAGCGCGCCCGCGAGGCCGGCGCGGGCACCGGCCTGCGGTTCCACCGGGCGAGCATCTTCGAGGCCCGGCTCCCCCACTCCCACTACGACCTGGTCTACGACTCCGGCTGCCTGCACCACCTCCCGCCGCACCGCCGGGTCAGCTACCTGGCCCTGCTCGACCGGGTGCTGGCACCGGGCGGGCACTTCGCCGTCACCGCCTTCGCGGCCGGCGCGACGGGATCCGAGCGGACCGACGAGGAGCTCTACCGGCTCGGCGCCCTGGAGGGCGGCCTGGCGTACTCGCCGGACGAACTCCGCTCGCTGTTCCGCGAGTTCACCCCGCTGGAGATCCGCCCGATGGCCGCCCAGGGCCCCGGTTCGACGCTGTTCGGCGTCCCCTTCCTCCTCACCGCGCTCTTCCGCCGGGCTCCCGGCCGCTGACCGGCCTCCCGCCCGGCGCACCGGCCGCCGTCAGTCCCGCTCCCGTCCCACCGCCGCCTCGTACGCCAGCAGCGTGTCCACCACCAGGCGCCGCTGCGCCGCGTCGAGCGGCCCGAGGGCCGTGCGCCAGGCGACGGCCCCCGGGGCGAGCCAGGCCTCGATGGCGGGCAGCCGGGCGGGGGCGATCGCGACGATCCGGCGCCGGCGGTCGGCCTCGTCCTCGCGCCGTTCGAGGATGCCCTGCCGGCTGAGGTCGCCGACCATCAGGCTGACCGTGGTGGGGGCGACCTCCAGCCGGGCGGCGAGGTCGTTCACGCCCATGGGTCCGTCCAGCAGCAGGCAGGCCAGCAGCGACAGGTGACGGGGCGCCAGCGCGAGGCCGCGCAGCGGCTCGGGGACGGGGATCCGCTTGGCCCGCCCGACCAGCCGGGGCATCAGCAGCAGCATCGACCGCACCGCGTCGTCGAGCCCCTCCCCGGTTGACGACGGCGTGTTCCGCGATTCCCCTTCGGCCGTTGACATCGCACACCCCTCCCCAGTTACCTTTGACTTCAAAGCTGTTTTATGTGCAAAAGCGAACCCGTCAGCCCATGGTACGAACCGAGCCGAACGGAGCTCCACCATGCCGCACCTGAGCCTGCACATCCGCGAGGAGTCCCTCGACCCCGAGGTCGAGCGGGCCCTCATCGCCGGCCTCACCGAGGCCGTCACCTCCGTCTTCGGCGAACGGGTCCGCCCGCTGGTCGCGGTCGAGCTGATCGGGGTCCCCCAGCGCCGCCGGGGCATCGGCGGACTGCCGACCGAGGAGGTCGCACCGGTGGTCCTGCTGAGCCTGCGGGAGGCGGCCTACCACCTGCCGCAGGTGCCCGACGCGCCCGCCCGTCTGGTCGCGGCGGCCACCGCGGCGATCACCGGCGCACTCGGCGAGGCCGTCGGACGGCAGACCGTGGTCACCCTCGACGGCGTCCCGGCGGGCCGCTCCGGGATCGGCGGCCGGATCGCCTGACCGGGGCCGCCCCGCGGATCCGTCGCACGGCGCCGCGCACCCGCCCCCACCAGCCCGGATGCGCCGCCCCGGCCCGCACGCGGAGGCGGTCGCGCGCCCCTGGAACTCTCCGCGCCCCGCCCACCGCACCCCTCCGAGCCCGGTCACATTCACCCCATGAGCCCCACCAGTCCCAAAGGGAATCCGGGCCTCCGGCCGGAACCCGGCTTTGCGACCGGCGGTCCGGTGGCATAGGTTTCGACCGCCGTCGACACACCATCGACCCTGACCGGCCATCAGTCACGGGGCGGACAGCGGGGCGAGGGGCCAGGCGGCCGCATGCACAGGGGAGGAGCTGCCATGCCGCAAGCCCGCGACCACGGGTCGACCGGGCGGCGGGGACGGACGGACGGCGCCGCGCACCAGCGGCCCACGGCCGGTGCGCGCCCGACCCCCGCCCACGCCACCGGACATCCGAGGAACCGTCAGTTGCGCACCACCAGAGTCGTCACCGCCACCGCCGCAGCCCTCGTCTGCCTGGGCGCCCTCAGCGCCTGCGGGCCGGACAACGGCAGCCAGGACGCCAACCCCGCCCTCCCCGCCGCCACCACCGGGCCCAGCGTCAACCCCAACAAGCCCAGCGGGTCCGACAAGGGCATCCCGGACAAGGCCTGGATGGACACCAAGAGCATCCCGATGGACGAGAGTTACCACTACACGCCGCTGGCGGCCAACGCCAAGCAGCTCTCCGGCCCGGTCCAGTTCAAGGGCATGGAGCTGTGCCGCGCCGCGGTCGCGAAGGACGACGAGCCGCTGTTCACCGGCACCGCCTCCGCCCGGGCCTCGGTCGGCTTCGGCGGGGACCGCTGGACGGCCGAGCAGACCCTGCTGTTCCACGGTGACCCGACCCGCAGCAGCGGCACCAAGCAGAGCACCAACCTGGCCGAGGGCCGTCTGACGGAGACGCTCAAGTCCTGCGCCAAGACCGCGCCCGGCGCCACCGTGAAGGTCGACAGCGCCCCGGACGCGCCCTACTTCGCCGCCGTCCTGACCGTCCCGCAGGCCGACGGCAGCACCGTCACCCTGCACGAGTACGTGGTCAGCGACGGCGGTGCGGTCAGCGAACTGGCGGTCTGGGCCACCACCAAGGCCGGCGCCCAGCCCAAGGACGCCTGGAAGGCCCCCGAGGACAAGTACGTCGGCACCGGCATGACCGCGCCGATGTGCGAGGCCCTCCCGGGCTGCGACGGGCACTGACGCCCGACGGGCCCTCACACGCCGCGGACGGCCGGCACCGCCGGCGCCCGCGGCGCCCCACAGACGGCCGCCCGGCCCGTCCGGAACAGGGGACCGGACGGACCGGGCGGCTCCTTCGGGTCCGCTCCCGGTGCCCGGCCCGCGGGCCGGGCGGCCGGTCAGCCCCGCAGGACCGCCAGTTCGACCTCCCGGCCGGTCCCGCCGCCGGGCACCGGCAGCGCCACCCCGGACGGCTCGAAGCCGGCCTTGAGGTACATCGCCTCGGCGCGGGGGTTGTCCTCGTGGACGAACAGCCGCACCCGCTCGATCCGGGGCTCGGTGAGCGACCACGCCCACTCCTGGACGGTCCGGATCAGGTCGAGCGCCAGCCCGGTGCCGCGCGCCCGCGGCCGGACGTAGACGCCGACCACGTGCACCTGGTCGACCTCGACGACGTCGCCCTCCAGGGCCCCGTCCCCGCCGGACCGCTCGACCACTCCGGTCATGGAGCCGAGCCAGGTCCCGTCCTCGG
This sequence comes from Kitasatospora sp. NPDC127067, assembly GCF_042724755.1. Lineage (NCBI taxonomy): Bacteria > Bacillati > Actinomycetota > Actinomycetes > Kitasatosporales > Streptomycetaceae > Kitasatospora > Kitasatospora sp. NPDC127067. The sequence goes on from NZ_JBHXEM010000045.1 coordinate 41,480, forward strand.
CCTGCGCGATGAACTGCGCCACGTGCGGGTCCGTCGCCGCCCGGGTCGTGCGGTCCTGCCAGAACTCGTCCGGCTTGGCGACGGCCTGCTCGTGGGTCTCCAGGAAGGCCACGGCCGCGACCGGGTCCAGCAGCGCGTCCAGGCGGGTGTCCCTGAGCTGCTGCCACTCGTCGGTCCGCACTCGTCTGATGATCGTCGTACTGGTATTCATCGCGTGATGATGTCATCGGCACCGGCGGCCCGCGCAACCGAATTCGGCGCCTCCGACGGGCCGCTCAGGCCCGAGCCCGCGCCAGCAGCCGCGCCAGCAGGGCCGCCGGCCCCTCCGGCAGGCTGCCGTGGACGAGTTCGGTGCGGTGCACCAGCCGGGGCGCGGCGATCGGCGCGTACCCGACCCCGGGTGCCGCCGCGAGCACCGGTTCGGGCAGCAGGGTGAGCCCGTGCCCGGCCGCCACCAGCGCGAGCAGTCCGTGCACGTCGGTGCCCTGGTAGCGGGTGGCGGGCCGGAAGCCGTCGACGCCCGTGGCCGCGCGCAGCCGGGCCGCCGTCGGGGTGAGGTCGGGGGCGTCCAGCCAGCGGGCGGCGGAGAGGTCGGCGAGCGCGAGGCCGCCGCGGCCGGCCAGCGGGTGGCCGAGGGGCAGCGCGACGGCGACCGGCCGCTCGGCCACCGCGACGGTGCGCAGCGGGCCGACGTCGGGCAGCGGCAGCGGGTCGCTGGGCGCGGCCAGCCCGTCGATCAGGGCGAGGTCGACCTCGCCGGTGGCGACCTGGGCGGGCAGCACGTCCTGGGCGAGGACCCGGACCACCGGCTCCGTCAGCGGATGGGCCCGGCGCACCTCGCCGAGCGCACGCCCCAGGGTCGCCCCGACCGCCAGCGGAGTGGCCCCGAGCACCAGCCGGGCGCTCGGGGCTCCGGCCAGGCGCGCGACGTCGGCGCGCGCCGCCTCCAGCCGGACCAGCAGCGGTGCGGCATGCTCCAGCAGCCGCCGCCCGGCCGCGGTCGGGCCGACCGGCCGACGGGACAGCAGTGTCGTGCCGAGGTCCGCCTCCAGCGCGGCGATCTGCTGGGAGACCGCGGACTGGGTGTAGCCGAGCTCCCGCGCCGCCTCCGAGAAGGAGGCCAAGCGGGCGACGGTGACGAAGGTGCGCAGTTGCTGCGGGTCCACGGCGGTCATCAACCGATCTGATCGATACTTAAGGAATCATCGTTGGCGCTGATCTCGGGTGCGGGGCCAGGATAGCCGCATGACCTACCTGACCCCGCGGATCGCCCTGGTCGGCGACCGCTCCCCCGCCGTCCGCTCGCACGCCCGGATCCCGGGCCTGCTGGCCGCCCTCGCCGAGCACGACCACCTCGTCCTGGACGCCTACTGGATCCCGACCGGGGACGCCGCCGCACCCGGCGCCCTGGACGGCTTCGACGCGGTCTGGCTGCTGCCCGGCAGCCCCTACCGCAGCGAGGCGGGCGCGCTGGCCGCCGTCCGGACCGCCCGCGAACGCGGCATCCCCTTCCTGGGCACCTGCGCCGGGTTCCAGCACGCGGTGCTGGAGTTTGCCCGGAACGTCTGCGGCCTCGCCGGGGCCGTCCACGGCGAGGAGCACCCGGAGGCGGAGCAGCAGGTGATCGCCCCGCTGGCCTGCTCACTGGTCGGCCACGAGGGGGCCGTCGCGATCACCCCCGGGAGCCTCGCCGAACGGGTCCTCGGCGCCACCCGCACCCAGGAGCGCTACCACTGCGCGTACGGCCTCGACTCCGCCTACCTGGACCGGCTGACCGCGCACGGCCTGCGGTTCAGCGGCGCGGACGCCTCGGGCGAGGTGCGGGTCCTGGAGCTGCCCGGACACCCGTTCTTCCTGGCCTCGCTGTTCCAGCCCGAGCTGTCCGGCGACGGCACCCGGGCACACCCCATGGTCCGCGCCCTGGCCCGCGCCGCCGTGGCGCACACGGACTCCACGGCGGCATCGAGCGCCTGACCCGCCGCCGCGGCGGTGTCGACACCCGGCCGGACCCCACGGGGGCGGCGACGAGCGCCCGGTCCGACGCCGCACCGACGCCGCACCGGCGGCGGCCCCGGCCGGGGCGCCCCGAGCCCGCCTCACATCGGCAGCGACCGCAGCCGCACCGGCCCCTCCGGCCATCCGGCCCCCGGCGCCAGCGGCGCCCACATGGTGCGCAGCGGCATCTCCGCCAGCCGTCCCTCCGGCTGCTCCACCGTCACCCCCTCCGCCACCTCCCGGAACCCGAACCCCCGGTAGAACGCGGCCAGCGGCGGTCGGCAGAACAGCAGCGCGTACCGGTGGCCGAGCGTGCGCGCGTGGTCGAGGGCGGCCCCGACCACGGCCCGCGCGAGGCCGCTGTGGCGCCGGTCGGGCGCGACGCAGACCCCGCCGACGCCCATGGCGGTCAGGTCGGTGCCGCCCACGGTGAGCGGCAGCTGCAGCAGCCCGGTGTGGGCGACCAGCCGGCCGTCGGCGGCCCGGACACCGAAGTGGATCTCCTTGGGCAGGAAGGTCAGCCCGGTGTGGGCGACGCCGTACGGGTCCTCCCCGGGGCCGAGGATCTCCTCCTGCTCGGCGCGGCCGTACTGCGCGAGCCGTTCGACCACCGGCGGCCCGGCGGGGTGCGGCCCGGGCGAGAAACGATCATCCATCCCGCCATGCTCTCCTCCTGCCAGGGCCTTTAACCAGTCCCTTCCCAGCCACTCGGTCCGACGGCCGTCCCGGTGCCGCGCCGCTGTGGCAGCATGCCCCTCATGCAGCAGCCCACCGACCAGGCGTCCGCCGACCAGTCGGCCGCCGACCTCGCCGCACCGCTGCCCGGCCCGCCGCTGCACCTGCCCCGCCCGGTCCGCGCCCTCGCGCCGACCGCCCTGGTGCTGCTGGTCCTCGTCCCGCTCGCCGCCAACGACCCGGACGTCGGCCCGACCGCCTCGCCGGGGACCAACGCGGGCCTGATGGCGCTCGGCGCGCTCGCCCTGGCCCTGCGGCGCCGGCACCCGGCCGCGGTCGCCGCGGTCACCCTGCTGAGCGGCCAACTCCCGCTGGCCGTCGCCCTCTACGGGCTGGCCGCGCGGCGCGGCCGGACCGCGCCGGTGTACGTCCTGGCGGCGCTGGCCGGGCTGCGGCTGCTCGTCCCGTTCGACCTCGGGGACGTCGACGCCCCGTCCGAGCTCGCCAACCTGATCGAGGACCCGCTGGTCTTCTGCGCCGTGCCGCTCGCCCTCGGGCTGACCTCCCACCAGCGCGCCCGCACCGTCGCCGTGCTGGCCGAACGCAACCGGCTGCTCGGCGAGCGCAACCGGCTGCTGGAGGAGGCCCGCCGGCACGCCGAGGAGCGCGCGGTGGCCGCCGAACGCGCCCGGCTCGCGCGGGAGATGCACGACGTGGTGTCCAACCGGGTCTCGCTGATCACCCTGCACGCGGGCGCCGGGCAGGTCGCCCGGGCCGAGGACCCGGCCGCCGTCCGGGAGACCCTCGGCCTGATCCGCGCCCTCGGCCTCCAGGCGCTCACCGAACTGCGCGGCCTGCTGGGCGTGCTGACCACCTCCGCCGAACAGGCGCCCTCGCTGCGCGGGCTGCCCGCCCTGGTCGAGGAGTCCCGGCTGGCCGGACTGGCGGTCGGGCTGACCGTCAGCGGACCGGACGAGGGGCTGCCCGACCCGGTGCCCGCCGTGCAGTACGCGGCCTACCGGATCGTCCAGGAGGCGCTGACCAACGCGCACAAGCACGCCCCGGCCGCCGAGGTGGCCGTCACCGTCGAGGTCGCACCGGACGGGCTGCGCCTGACGGTGGTCAACTCCCCCGCCGCCGACGGGGACGCCGAAGCCGCCGGCGGGCGGGCCGATCACCGGGAACTGCCCTCCGGCGGCCACGGCCTGCGCGGCATGCACACCCGGGCCGGCGACCTCGGCGGCACCCTGCACGCCGGGCCGACGCCCGAGGGCGGCTTCGCCGTCCGGGCCCGGCTGCCGCTCGGCGCCGCCTGAACGGAGAGGTGCCGCCCTGCCCGGCCTGGCGTCAGACCATCGCGCGCCGCGCCAGCTCCGCCCAGACCTCGTCCACCCGCGCCTCCAGCTCCGCCAGGCCGCCGCTGTTGTCGATCACCAGGTCCGCGATCGCCAACCGGTCCTCCCGCGAGGCCTGCGCGGCCATCCGGGCCCGGGCCTCCTCCTCGGCCATCCCGCGCAACCGCACCAGCCGGTCCAGCCGTACCTCGTCGGCCGCGTCCACCACCACGACCAGGTCGTACAACGGCGCCAGGCCGTTCTCGGCCAGCAGCGGCACGTCGTGCACCACGGCCGCGTCCGGCGCGGCCGCCGCCTCCAGCTCGGCGGAGCGGGCCCGCACCAGCGGGTGGACGATCGCGTTCAGCGCCTTCAGCCGCTCCGGGTCGGCGAACACGACCGCCCCGAGCGCCGGACGGTCCAGCGCGCCGTCCTCCCGCAGCACCTGCGGTCCGAACTCGGCGACCACGGCCGCCAGACCGTCCGTTCCGGGGGCGACCACCTCGCGGGCGATCACGTCCGAGTCCACGATCACCGCGCCGCGCGCGGCGAACAGCCGGGACACCTCGCTCTTGCCCGCGCCGATGCCACCCGTCAGTCCGATCTTCAGCATGGCGTCAGGCTACCGGCGCGGCACCGGGCCCGTCAGTACGGGCCGCCGCCGAGGAGCACCGTCAGCCCAGCTCCAGGCTCTCGCCCTCCCCCAGCACCGTCAGCTCCGCGCCCGTGCCCGGCCCCTGCGGCCCGACCAGCCGGGTCTGCACCGCGAACCCGATCGGGCTGAGCACCGCCTCGTGCACCGGCACCGCCTGGCGCGGCCCGGCCTCCCGGACGTAGTCGATCACCTCGGAGGCCTTGCTCCAGGGCGCCGCGAGCGGCAGCAGCAGGGTGTCCACGGCGTGCGGCGGCACGGTGAACGCGTCACCGGGGTGGAACAGCCGGCCGTCGAAGAGGAAGCCGATGTTCTGCACCCGCGGGATGTCCGGGTGGATCTCCGCGTGCCACTCGCCGTGCACCGAGACGCCCAGCCCGCCGATCTCGAAGGCGTCGCCCTCGCCGACCGCCTCGATCCGCTGCGCCACGCCGTCCAGCTGGGCGGCGACGGCCCGGTTGGTCCACACCCGCAGGGCCGGGTCGGCCTCCAGCGCGGCGCGCAGCCGGGACTCCTCGAAGTGGTCCATGTGCTCGTGGGTGATCAGGACGGCGTCCGCCCCGGCCAGTGCGGCGGGGTCGGTGAACGATCCCGGATCGACGACGACGGTGGTGCCGCCGTGCTCGACGCGTACGCAGGCGTGTCCGAACTTGGTGATTCGCATGGCAAAAACCATACAGCAATGCTGTACAGCCTTGCTGTATGAATTGCCGATAGACTTCTCCCATGCCCAGCGAAGCCCCGCACCCGGACACCCTGGAACTCGCCGCCGACCTGCGCGCCGCCCTCGGCACCCTGGTCCGCTCCCTGCGCACCGACGACGAACTGCCGCAGAACCAGGCCGCCGTCCTCGGCCTGCTGGTCCGCGACGAGCTCTCCTGCACCGTCGCCGAACTCGCCGCGCTCCAGCGGGTCCGCCACCAGTCGATGGCCCGCACCGTCGCGCTGATGACCGAGGCCGGGCTGGTCACCCAGCAGCCCCACCCCACCGACGGCCGCAAACTGCTGGTCGCCGCCACCGAGGCCGGCCGCGACGCGCTGCTCGACCAGCGTGCGCGCCGCGAACACCGGATCGCCACCGCCATCGAGTCCCGCCTCGACCCCGCCGAACAGGACCGGCTCCGCTCGGCGGTCGACCTGCTACGCCGGCTGGGCTGAACCCACCAGGCCCTTGGGCACACCGCCCCCGGCCGCACCGCCCCCGGGCCCGACAACCTCGGATCCGGCACTCTCGGACCCGACCCCGACCCCGACGCCCTCCGACCCGACGCTCTCCGACCCGGTCCCGGCGCGCGGCACCGGGAGCACCGCCGGCTCGATCTCCGGCAGGTCGACGTGCTCGCTCAGCCCGAACCGTCGGTGCAGCCGCCGCAGCGGGCCGGGCGCCCACCAGTTGAACTCGCCGAACAGACTCATCGCGGCGGGCACCAGCAGGCAGCGCACCAGGGTGGCGTCCACCGCGACGGCGACGGCCAGCGCGATGCCCATCTGCTTGACCATCAGCATGTCCCCGAGCGCGAACCCGGCGAAGACGATCACCATCAGCAGCGCCGCCGAGGTGATGATCCGACCGCTGCGCTGCACGCCCAGCTCCACCGCCCGGACGCAGTCGTGCCCGCGCAGGGTCAGCTCCCTGATCCGGGCGAGCAGGAACACCTCGTAGTCCATCGACAGCCCGAAGGCGAAGGCGAAGACCAGGACCGGAATGAAGGTCTCCAGCCCGCCGGTCGGGCTGAACCCGAGCAGCCCGCTGAACCAGCCGTCCTGGAACACCAGGGTGAGCGCGCCGAGCGAGGCGCCCAGCGAGAGCAGGTTCATCAGCAGCGCCTTGACCGGCATCACCACCGAGCCGGTCATCAGGAAGAGCAGCACCAGGGTGCCGACCGCGACCAGCCCGAGCGCCCACGGTCCGCGCGAGAGCAGCTCGTCCTGGAAGTCCACCACCGAGGCCGCGCCGCCGGTGACGTAGGTGGTCAGCCCGCCGCGGTCGGCCCGCAGCTCCTCCACCGCCTGCTTGGCCTGCCCGCCCTGCGGGTCCCCGTGCACCAGCACGTCGATCGTGGAGACCGCGTCGCCCACCGGCGACACCGCCCGCACCCCGCTCACCCCGGGCAGCTTGGCGACCACGTCGTCCGCGTACGCCTGCGCCACCGACGCCCCGCCCTCGACCACCACGGTGATCGGCGCGGCCGAGGCCTGCGGGAAGCGCTGGTCGATCGTCTCGGCGACCTGCCGCCCGGCCGAGGAGGCGGGCAGCACCGCGGCGCCGGAGCTGCGCATGTCGGCGTGGAGGAACGGCGCGCCGGCCGCCATCAGCAGCGCCACCGAGGCGAGGGTGACCGCCACCGCCCGCTTGCGCACCCGGCGCACGGTCCGGCTGAAGAACCCCTCGTCCGCCACGGGCGCGGCGGGTGTCTTGATCCGCGCGCCGGCGAAGCCGAGCAGTGCGGGGATCAGGGTCAGCGCGGCGGCGACGGCGATCACCACCACGCTCACCCCGGCGGCCGCCACCGCGCCGAGCACCGGGCTGGTGAAGACGAAGAGTCCGGAGAGCGCGACGGCGACGGTCAGCCCGGAGAAGGCCACGGTGCGTCCGGCGGTCGCCGCGGTCCGTTCGACGGCGGCGGCGATGTCCGCGCCGTGGCCGCGTTCCTCGCGGAAACGATTCACCATGAGCAGCGCGTAGTCGATCGAGAGCCCGAGCCCCAGCACCGTGGCGATCGGCAGCACGCTGGTGTCGATGTCCATGATCCGGCTGAAACCGAACATGGCCAGCAGCGCGCCGCCCACCGAGGCGACCGCCCCGATCACCGGCAGCGAGGCCGCCGCCAGCCCGCCGAAGACCAGCACCATGACGATCAGCGTGAGCGGCAGCGTCACCATCTCGCCGAACCGGGTGTCCTTCTCGGTCTGCTGCTTGACCTCCTGCTGCAGCACCAGGTCCCCGCCGACCGTGACGTGGGCGCCGCCCGCCCCGTTCAGCGCGCCGAGCCGCTCGGTGACGGCGTCGGTCTGGGCGGTGCTCGCGGCGTCGGCCATCCGCACGGTGACCAGGCTCGCCGTCCCGTCGGCGGAGCGCAGCGCGGCGGGCGCCGGGCCGGAGCCGTACGCGTCGAGCGCGGAGGAGACCCCGGGCAGGGCGGCGATCTCGGCGGTGGCCTTCTCGACCGCGGCCTTCACCGCCGGATCGTCCACCGGCCTGCCGTCCACCACGGCGGTCACGGTGCCCTTGGCCGGGTCGGCCGCGGCGACCACCGCACTGCCCCGGTCGGCCTCGGCGCTGGCGGAGGAGGCCCCGGCCACCGAGCCCTCGAAGACGCGTCCCCCGATCAGGACCCCGACCACCAGGACGACGGCCCACAGGCCGAGCACCCAGCGACGGTGGCGGAAGCAGAACCGGCCGAGGGCCGCGAGCCGGCCGCCGACCACGGCGGTGGGGGCGGAGGCAGAGGCGGGGGCGGCGGAGGCGGGGGTGGCGAAAAAGGGGTTTCGCATGAAGGAGCCTTTCGGGCAGCTCCCCTCAATCTAGGTGCAACCCGAACTCCGGCCTATAGATGGGTAATGAGCCTCATCTCACACTTTCCTTCACATAAAACACAAATAAGTCAGAGCGTGATAAGTCATGGCGAAAAACGAAATGGGCCCCACCCGGAAATCCGGGTGGGGCCCACCGTCTAGCTATCGGCTAGCGGGAAGCGAGAGCCTCAGCTCTGGCCACCGGCCAGCTTCTCGCGCAGGGCGGCCAGGGCCTCGTCGGAGGCCAGGGCGCCCGAGCCCTCGTCGCTGCTGGACGAGTAGGAACCACCGGCGGCAGCGGCGACGGCGTCGCCACCCTCCTCGGCGGCCTGGGCGTCGGCCTCGCGGCTCTTGATGACCTGGGCCTGGTGCTGCTCGAAGCGGGTCTGCGCCTCGGCGTACTGGCGCTCCCACTCCTCGCGCTGCTTCTCGAAGCCGGGCAGCCAGTCGTTCGCCTCGGGGTCGAAGCCCTCCGGGTAGATGTAGTTGCCCTGGTCGTCGTACGAGGCGGCCATGCCGTACAGGGTCGGGTCGAACTCGACCTCGGCCGGGTTGGCACCCAGGGCCTCGTTGGCCTGCTTCAGCGACAGGCTGATGCGACGACGCTCGAGGTCGATGTCGATGACCTTGACGAAGATCTCGTCGCCGACCTGGACGACCTGCTCCGGGATCTCGACGTGGCGCTCGGCCAGCTCGGAGATGTGGACCAGACCCTCGATGCCCTCGTCCACGCGGACGAACGCACCGAACGGAACCAGCTTGGTGACCTTACCCGGGACGACCTGACCGATCTGGTGGGTCCGGGCGAACTGCTGCCACGGGTCCTCCTGGGTCGCCTTCAGCGACAGGGAGACGCGCTCGCGGTCCATGTCGACGTCGAGAACCTCGACGGTGACCTCCTGGCCGACCTCGACAACCTCGGACGGGTGGTCGATGTGCTTCCAGGACAGCTCGGAGACGTGCACCAGGCCGTCGACGCCACCCAGGTCCACGAAGGCACCGAAGTTGACGATCGAGGAGACGACGCCGGAGCGCACCTGGCCCTTCTGCAGGGTGGTGAGGAAGGTCTGGCGGACCTCGCTCTGGGTCTGCTCCAGCCAGGCACGGCGGGACAGGACCACGTTGTTGCGGTTCTTGTCCAGCTCGATGATCTTGGCCTCGAGCTCCTTGCCCACGTAGGGCTGGAGGTCGCGGACGCGACGCATCTCGACCAGCGAGGCGGGGAGGAAGCCCCGGAGGCCGATGTCGAGGATGAGACCACCCTTGACGACCTCGATGACGGTACCGGTGACGATGCCGTCCTCTTCCTTGATCTTCTCGATCGTGCCCCAGGCACGCTCGTACTGAGCGCGCTTCTTGGACAGGATGAGACGACCCTCCTTGTCCTCCTTCTGGAGAACCAGGGCCTCGATGTTGTCACCGACGGCGACGACCTCGTGCGGGTCAACGTCGTGCTTGATCGAGAGCTCGCGGGACGGGATGACGCCCTCGGTCTTGTAGCCGATGTCGAGGAGAACCTCGTCACGGTCGACCTTCACGATGACGCCCTCGACGATGTCGCCATCGTTGAAGTACTTGATGGTCTCGTCGATGGCGGCGAGGAAGGCCTCCGCGTCGCCGATGTCGTTGACCGCGACCTGCGGGGTGGTGCTGAGGGAGGAGTCGGTGGGGCTCGTCATTAGGAAAAGGGCTCCGGTACGGACATGAAAGTCGTAGGTAATGCCACGCGGAGGGCCCGTATCGCTCCCACCGAAAGCCGGACAGCCAAGAACACGGCACACCGGGATTCCCGTACAACGAGAACCGGCGTCCGTCTTGCGACCGTGGGGTCTTCGACAGATGCGAGCGCGACCTGCTCCGTCCGAGGCGCGCAGGCCCGCAGCGCAACTTGTAGCATACGGGGACGGCCAGGCACGGTCAATGCCGAAGGACGGCAAGACGGTGGAGCCCGGTACGGATCAGGCCATATCCTCCGAATGCGCGCCTTGCGGCGACACACGAAGGGGCCACGTCCCCGGATGCCACCGCCAGGATCCGGACCCTGACGGGCCGGTTCGCGGCAGCGGCGCTTCCGCATTCCATACCCTACGCGATGGGCATTGTCACCGTGGCCACCACCCCCCAGTCGGACCTGCACGATCTTGACACCTCCCCCGCGCGGGCCGAGGAGGAGGACGGCGACGACGCGATCCGCCGCGAGGCCGGCACCGGGGAGAGCAGCCGCGCCAGCCGGCACTGGTGGGACCGCAACGCCGACGAGTACCAGGACGAACACGGCGAGTTCCTCGGCGACGACCGCTTCACCTGGTGCCCCGAAGGCCTGGACGAGGCCGACGCCCGGCTGCTCGGCGAGGTGGCCGGCCGGGACGTCCTGGAGATCGGCGCCGGCGCCGCCCAGTGCTCCCGCTGGCTCGCCGCCCGGGGCGCCCGGCCGGTCGCCCTGGACATCTCCTACCGCCAGCTCCAGCACTCCCGCCGGATCGACCTCGGCCGCGGCACCGACCCCGTCGCCGTCGTCCAGGCCGACGCCGCCGTCCTGCCCTTCGCCGACGCCTCCTTCGACCTCGCCTGCTCCGCCTACGGCGCCGTCCCGTTCAGCGCCGACACCACCGCGCTGATGCGCGAGGTCCACCGGGTGCTGCGGCCCGGCGGGCGCTGGGTGTTCTCGGTGACCCACCCGATCCGCTGGGCCTTCCCGGACGAGCCCGGCGTCGAGGGCCTCACCGCGGTGTCCTCCTACTTCGACCGCACCCCCTACGTCGAACAGGACGAACAGGGCCGCGCCACCTACGTCGAACACCACCGCACCCTCGGCGACCGGGTCCGCGAACTCGTCACCGCCGGCTTCCGGCTGGTGGACCTGGTCGAGCCCGAGTGGCCGGCCGGACTGGAACAGGAGTGGGGCGGCTGGTCCCCGCTGCGCGGGCGGCTGATCCCCGGCACGGCGATCTTCGTCACCGAGCGGGGCTGAGCCCCTCCATGAACCCGGCCTGGCGCGAACTGCCCGTCCGCACCGCCCTGCCCGCCCTGCACCGCGCGTTGGACGAACACGGCACCGCCGTCCTCGCCGCACCGCCCGGCACCGGCAAGACCACCCTGGTGCCGCTCGCCCTGGCCGGACTGCTCGATCCGGGCGGTCCGGTGCGCCGGGTGCTGGTCGCCGAGCCCCGCCGGCTCGCGGTACGGGCGGCCGCCCGGCGGATGGCCTGGCTGCTCGGCGAACCGGTCGGCGGCCGGATCGGCCACACCGTGCGCGGCGAGCGCACGGCGGGCCCGGACACCGTGGTCGAGGTGGTCACCACCGGCGTGCTGCTGCAACGGCTCCAGCGCGACCAGGAACTGCCCGGCGTGGACGTGGTGGTGCTCGACGAATGCCACGAACGGCACCTGGACGCCGACACCGCGCTCGCCTTCCTGCTCGACGTCCGGGCGGCGCTGCGGCCCGAACTGCGGCTGGTCTGCGCCTCGGCCACCTCCGACACCGAGGCCTGGGCCGAACTGCTCGGCGGCGCGCCCGTGGTGGAGGCGCACGGGACGTCCCACCCGGTCGAGGTGGTCTGGGCCCCGCCGCCCCGCGCCGTCCGGCCCGCCCACGGCACCCGGGTGGACCCGGCCCTGCTCGACCACGTCGCCTCGACCGTCCGGCGGGCCCTGAACGAGCGCGACGGCGACGTGCTCTGCTTCCTGCCCGGCGTCGGCGAGATCGCCCGGGTCGCCGGGCAACTGGGCGGCGTCACCGCCGAGGTGCTGCAACTGCACGGCCGCGCCCCGCAAGCCGTACAGGACGCCGCCCTCACCCCGTCCCCCTCACGGCGGGTCGTCCTCACCACCGCCGTCGCCGAGTCCAGCCTCACCGTGCCGGGCGTACGGGTCGTGGTGGACGCCGGACTGGCCCGCGAACCCCGCACCGACCACGCCCGCGGCCTGGCCGGGCTGGTCACCGTCCGGGCCTCCCTCGCCGCCGCCCGCCAACGCGCCGGCCGCGCCGGCCGCGAAGCCCCCGGCACCGTCTACCGCTGCTGGAACGAGGCCGAGGACGCCCTCGCCGCCCGCTTCCCCACCCCCGAGATCGCGCTCGCCGACCTCACCCCCTTCGCCCTCCAGGCCGCCTGCTGGGGCGACCCGGACGCCACCGGCCTCGCCCTTCCCGACGCCCCGCCCGCCGGGGCGATGGCCGCCGCCCGACAGACCCTCCAGGCCCTCGGCGCCGTCTCCTCGGACGGGCGGGCCACGGCCCGCGGCGTCCGGCTCGCCCGCACCGGGCTGCACCCCCGGCTCGGCCGCGCCCTGGTCGACGGCGCAGCGGCGGTCGGTGCGCGGCGGGCCGCCGAGGTGGTCGCACTGCTCTCCGAAGAACCGCCCAGGGCGCTCGGCGACGACCTCGGCGCGGTCTGGCGGACTGTTCGCTCCTCCCGAGACCCCTACGCGGGCCGCTGGCGCGACGAGGTCCGCCGCCTCCTGCGCGGCGCCGGCTCCGAGCCCGCCACCCAGCTCTCCGACAGCGCCGCCGCCGGCCTCGTCGTCGCCCTCGCCTTCCCCGAACGCATCGCCCGCGCCCGGGTCGACAAGCCCGCCCCCGGCGAGCGCAGCCCGTACCTGATGGCCTCCGGCACGGCCGCCGAACTCGCCCCCGGCACCACGCTCGGCGCCGTGCCCTGGCTCGCCGTCGCGGTCGCCGACCGCCCGGCGGGCTCGCACTCCGCCCGGGTGCTGCACGCCGCCGCGCTGGACGAGGACACTGCTCTGGTCGCGGGTGCGGCGCTGCTGACCGCTCGTGAGGAGGTCCACTGGGACACCCGGCGCGGTGAGGTCGTCTCCCGCCGGGTCGAGTCGCTGGGCGCCATCGAGCTCGCGGAGAAGCCCCTCAACCGCCCCGACTCTTCGCTCGTCCGGTCGGCGCTCCTCGAAGGCCTGGCCCGCGAGGGCGTCAGCACGCTGTTGAGCTTCCCGTCCAACCTGCGCGAGCGCCTCGCGTTCCTCCACGCCGCCCTCGGTGAGCCCTGGCCGGACGTCAGCGACGAGGCGCTGCTGGAACGCGCGGAGGAGTGGCTGGAGCCCGAACTCTCCCGCGCCCGCCGCCGCTCCGACCTGGCGAGGATCGATACGACGGCCGCCCTGCAACGCCTCCTCCCCTGGGCCACCGGCGAGGCCGGCCGCCTCGACGAACTCGCCCCCGAACGCATCACCGTGCCGTCCGGCTCGAAGATACGAGTCGACTACACCACCGAACGCCCGGTGCTAGCGGTCAAGTTGCAGGAACTCTTCGGCTGGACCAAGGCTCCCATCCTGGCCGGAGGACGCGTTCCGCTGACCATCCACCTGCTCTCCCCCGCCGGCCGTCCTGCCGCCGTCACCGGTGATTTGGAGAGCTTCTGGCGCGAGGGCTACCGCGCCGTGCGAGCCGATCTCAGAGGCCGCTACCCCCGCCACCCCTGGCCCGAAGACCCGACCACAGCCGAACCCACCCGCCGCACCAACACCCGGAAGTAGCAACGGAAGACCCCACTACCCATCTGCCGGTAGTGGGGTCTCGGGCAACTCGCACGCTCGGCCTACTGGGTTGAACTCGCGATGCCGGGCCCCGACATCCGCCGGATCGCAGTCGGAGCCGGGGCACCGCTCAGCAGCAGGAATCCGGGCTGTCGGTCATCAGGCCCATTGCGGCGAGCACCTCGGCATGGCCGAGGAAGTGCAAGGCGACTTCCAAGCCGCCGTAGCCTCCTTCGTAGGCAGCCATACCAATCGAGGACACGGCCCCGCCGCCTCCTGTATGACCCGGCTCAAGCCCGTGCAGGGTGCAGAGCCGCTCGTGTGCCGCAGAAAGGTACGCAGCCCAGTCGTCGTAGTCCGCGAGGTCCAGGCCGCTCAGTCGGCCCAGCCAGGCATCGACATGAGCCCGCAGAACAACCTCCGGCTCGCGGAAGTCGTGCACCCATCCACACCGCTGCCCGACGCTTTCGTCCGCTCGCAGAATCGGATGGAAGACCTCCAGCCACGCGTCGGCCGCTCCGACGTGGCTCTCGCACACGGTCACCGTCACCGCCGGGCCCGGACCGGCGACAGCATCCTCAGCGGACTCGAACCCATCGACAACGACCACCGGGGCCTCATCGCAACGATGAATAGCCCGCAAGACCTCATTCACTCGCAACCCCCTGACCGAACCAGTAAGCCGCGCAAGGCTAGAGCACTCGCTCGCCATGTCGACGTCATCGAGCAAGACCTCGACCCACGGACCCCCGAATACCTGCCGCCGCCCGAGCACCTCCCAATCCACGGGGAGCCTCCCTCAAACGCACAGCAGTTGCGCAGCCGAACAGCGAGCGGTGGCCAGTGCTGTGACCGCGTAGGTTCGCCGGGTTGGTGGTCGTGACGGTTGGATGTGCGGTGGCGTCCATTCGACCGCTGGAGGCGCCGGCCGTCCCCGCCCGCTCACCCCTGACGACGAGGACTTCGTCACCCTGACGGCCACCACCCGCCCCACCAGGCTCGGCCAGCCCCGCTGCGGCAGTTCACCCTGGCCAACTCCCACCACCGCAGCCACCCCACGCAAACCCCGGCACTGCACCGCTACCTGCGCTGGCGCAACGCCAACGCCCGCCACCCCGACGTACTTGCCGCCCAACGCAAGGAACGCGCCCGCATCCGCAGCGAGAAGGGCATCCGCTGGGGCGGACGCCCTTCTCAACGCCGCAGCCCGACCGACCGCGAACCGCAGCCCCGGAGTGCCGAGGGCGACTCAGGGGGCGGACGGCTCGATCTCCCCCGCAAAGACGATGACCTGGTCGATGAGGCTCCGCCGCAGATGGACGACGTCCGTTCCCGCCAGGCGGGGGCCGCCATCCGGAATGGTGAAGACCCACTGGTACCGGGCCCACTCGTCAGGCATGTCCACCGCTGAGCAGCGCGCCATCGTGCCGGTCCCCGCCGGGTGGCGCCGGATGTCCAGCACGAACTGCTCGACCGCCGCGATTCCTTCGCTGCGACCCAACGGCCCCCAGAAGACCACGTCCGAGGTCAGGGCCTGGGAGAGCAGGGCAGTCACATAGCTGTCGTCCGAGGCGTTGAATGCGGAGATGAACGTGTCGATCGCGGAGCGTGCCGTCTCTTCCTGCATGCCCCAGTCATACCAGCCGTTGCGCGTGCGCTCGTCCCGCGAACCGCCTTCCGATCACGGCGGACCATCCCGGTCACAGCACAACTAGCGCACCACGGGGATCGCCCCGGAGCGCCAGTCGGCCAGCCGCTTGCGGATGTTCGCCACCATCGGCAGCCCGTCCGTTTCGGCCGGGGTGAACCACGCCACCTCGTGGGACTCGTCGGACACCCGCAACTCCCCGCCGAGCGGGCGCCCGAGGAGGCAGATGGAGAACTCCTGGCGAACCTCGCCGTCGTCATAGGCGAAGACGTGGCGGGGGTCGGTGTAGGTGCCGACGATCCCGGTGATCTCGACCTCGATGCCGGTCTCCTCGCGCGTCTCGCGGATGCCGCACCCGGCGAGCGACTCCCCGATGTCCATCTTTCCGCCGGGCAGCGCCCACATCCCGTTGTCGGTGCGGCGCTGGAGCAGGACACGGCCCGCGCCGTCGACCACGACCACGGACGCGGCCGGGACCAACGAGTTCGCCTCGGGGGCGTTCGGGTCGTCCTGGTAGTCACGCCTGGACATGATCCGCCACCTCCGTTGCCCGGGTCGTCCACACCTCACGCCCGTTCGCCCACAAGTCTTCGACGTGACCGGCGAATCGGTCGAGCTCCCCGGAGCGGACGGCGGCAACGAAGCTCGACCAGGCGTCGACCGGGATGGCCGGAGCAGGGCCCTCGGGTTCCTTGGAGTCACGAACGGGGGCGATGCCAGGCATGCTGTCGGATACCTGCATGCACTGCTCGCCATTGCTGCTGCAGCTGCTCTTCCGCCAGGTCAACACAGCCGGCCCCTTGAAGTCCTATGCCGGAAAGTCGCCCTCACGGACGGCCGCAACGAAGGCCTCCCATGCGAGGGCCGAGAAGACGAGGGCCGGACCCTGCGGGTCCTTGGAATCGCGGACAGGGACCTGACCGGGGGACCCGGTTGCCACCTCAACGCATTGTCCCTGCTGGGCGCTGTACGAGCTCTTGTGCCAAGCGGCGCCATGTAGGTCAGCCATGATCAAAACCCTTCCGCACTTCTCGAATGAACTCGATGCTCGCTGCCCGGGACAACGCCTCAACCTGGAGGTGATCGTACTCACTGGCCCACCCCGCCAGTGTCTCCGGATCGCGTTCGAGGAAGCCCCGCTTCTGGGTCTCCCCGTAGCCAACCATGGCCCTGTTCGGCGTGGTCAGCAACGTAATTGGATGGGCAAACGGCCTGAGCTCGCCCAGTGAGAACGGGCTGACCTGAAGAAGGACGCGAGGCCGAGCCGCAAGAACCTCCAGGTGCCACAGCTGCTCGACCATGACTTCGCGACTACCGATGGACCGCCGCGACGCCCCTTCGTCTATGACTGCATGGATGAGCGGCGCGGGATCACCAGCGAGTACTCGCTGCCGGTGGAGCAGCAACTCGGTTCGCTCGTCGGCCTGCTGCTGCGTCGAGGCGCCCCGACCGACCAGTGCTCCCTGATACGCCCGAATATACGCGGGGGTCTGCAGGAGGCTCGGAATGATGTTGATCTCGAACAGCCGCATTGCCACGGCCTTCGACTCGTCGCGCAGATACTCCTCGAAGCCCTCGAACAAGATGCGCTGACCTGACTTGCCCCACTCCGCCAGGAACTGCTGCGCCGAGCCAAAGGCCTTGTCAAGTTCTGTTGCGATTCGTCTAGTTGCTTTCCTTCGGCCATTTTCAAGGGCCGAGATGTGCGACGACGTGCATCCAATCAGCCCGGCCAGGTGCTCCTGCGTCCAGCCCCGCTGCTCACGCGACGTGCGGAGACCTCACCCACTGCCGCACCCAAGCCACCCGCCCCTGAACCCCCGCCGCGCGCAGGAAGTCGGCCCCGCCGACTTCCTGCGCACCCCCAGCTTCGACGTCCCACTGCTTCAACCTTGTGCTCTGGACGAGTGGCTCGGCCTGCCGATGTTCTTCGTCAGCGACGACATGGACGCCCCAGCAGCACCGGGCGCAGCGAAGAAGCTGTGCTCGATCCCCTTTGCTCCACGGCAAGTTGGGCTCTCGGTCGGTCCCGGTCGCGTCCCGGGTTGCCGGCGCGCGCGTGGACCGGAGGCGCGGTCGGGCCGACAATTCCCGCGTGCACCCGCGGTTCGTGCACCAGAATGCCCGCATGGAAACGGACACCGTGGCGGAGCTGGTCACGCGGGCACTGGTGGCGGCGCGCGCCATCGCCGCCTCGGACGACCCGGACGACCACGACGGCTGGGCCGAGTACGTATCGCTGCTGTGGCGGGCGGCCTCCGCCGACGGGGCGGCGGCGCTGCAGCTCGGCCTGGAGCTGATCGCTTCGGCCGATCCGATCGAGCGCGGGGCGGGCTGCGACCTGTTGCGCGACACCAGCTATCACCACGAGGCGGTCCGCGCCGGGACGGCCACCGCGCTGGTCGCCCTCGCACAGCGGGAGAGCGAGGCCGGCGTGCTGCGGTCCCTGGCGCGTGCGATCGAGAAGACGTCCGACCCGCGCGCCGTCCCCGTCCTCGTCGCCCTCGCCGACCATCCTGACGCCGAGGTCCGTGAGGAGGTGGCCCGCTCGTTCGCGGAGGTCCTCACCGGCCTGCCGGACGGTCCGGACATCCGCGCCCTCGTCGGGCTGAGTCAGGACCCGGACCCGGAGGTCCGCAACTGGGCGACGTTCACCCTCGGCGTCCAGGCCGAGGTGGACAGCCCCGCGATCCGGGCCGCGCTCTGGGAGCGGACGGCCGACGAGCACGCCGACACCCGTACGGAGGCGATCCGCGGACTGGCCTGTCGGCACGACCCCCGCGCCGTCCCGTTCCTGGCCGAACTGCTCGACAACCCCGAGGGCGCACACCTTCTCACGTTCAGCGCGGCGCAGATCACGGATGTCCTCGAACCGCTGCCGGCCCTCCCGGAGTACGAGCCCGGCGACGACTGGGTCACCGACGCCGTGAACGCCTGCAACCCGGCTCGGCGGGCCCGCCTGGACGCCTTCGCCTGGGAGCTGGTCTGCACGCTCGACCGGCGCCGTCCCGACCTGGGCGCCGCCGTCTCCATGGAACGCTTCGGCTGGGGCCGTTCCCTCGGCGTCGACGCCGCCTTCGGGTCGTCGAGTTACGACATCGAGGCGCTGCTCGCCCGCGCGGACGGCGACCCCGCGCGCGCTGCCGAGCTGGTCACGGCCGACCTGCCGAGTACCCTGCCCGGTTCCCCTCCCGGCCCTCGGTCCCTGTGACCGAACGCGAGCAGTGACGAGTGGTGCTGACGATCCGCACCGGTCGGCGGCCCCGGTGGCGCACGCAGGAAGTCGGCCCCGCCGACTTCCTGCTCCCCAGCACCCCCGCCTCACCGGGGCGGGCCAATGAACGGTTCTGCGCAGCAGTGGAGTTGCCGGAAATGACCCCGGTGGTCCGTCTCGATCCCGGCACCGACCTGCACGGGGGTGGGGGGGGGGGGGCCCCCGGGGGGCCGCTGGGGCCCCCCCCGACAACGCGGCGAGGTGCGTGCCCCGGCGTCGCGCACCCGGCGGGAATTGTCA
>NZ_JBHXEM010000046.1:0-60157 GCF_042724755.1 Kitasatospora sp. NPDC127067
GTTTCCGTCGTCCCCGCCCGGTCCGGTCCTTGCGGATCTCGAAGTCCATCGCACCCCTTGAACTGGGGTGTTGCAACGATCCCTAGAACCCAAGCTGCGCCGTACGGGGCCGTCGGCGTTCCGCGGTCCACCGTTGCGGTTCGTCCCGCGCGCGGCGGTGTCTACACTCCGGTGCCATGCTGCAAACTCCGCGCAGGGCCCGCCAGGTGACCGTGCTCAGCCTGGTGTTCGGCGCCGTGCTGCTGGCCGGCGCGGCCACCGGCGCCTGGGGCGACCCGGGCGACCCGCCGCACCGGTCCTCCGCCGACACCGCCCGGGCCACCGGCGGGCTCCCGGCGGACCCGGCCGGCGCCACCCTGTCGGAGCAGCAGGCCGAGCACCTGCTGGCGGCCGGCGGCGACCGCTGGGGCGCGTACTACAGCGCCCAGGAGTACGCGGAGTTCAGCCAGGGCCTGGACGGCCGCTACCCGGGTGTCGGCCTCTCGGTCGGCCGCGGCCAGGACGGCGTCACCGAGGTCTCCCAGGTCGCCCCCGGCGGCCCGGCCGCCGCGGCCGGGATCGCCCCCGGCGACCGGCTCGTGCGGATCGGTCAGGACCAGGCCGACCACCTGCCGGTCACCGAGGTGGTCGCGCGGCTGCGCGGCCGGGGCGAGGAGCGCCGGGCCGGCTCCGAGGTCACCCTGGCGGTCCGGCGCGGCGGGGCGGAGGAGCGCGAACTGCGGCTGCGGCGCGTGCTCCTGGACAGTCGGCAGGTCACCGCGGAGCAGCTCGGCAAGGGCGTGCTGCGGGTGACCGTGCGCGCCTTCACCAGCGGCGTGGCCGATCAGGTGCGCGCCGCGCTGCGCGCCCCGCACACCGGCGTGGTGCTCGATCTGCGCGGCAACTCCGGCGGGTTGGTCGACGAGGCGGCCGGCACCGCCGGGATCTTCCTGGACGGCGGAACGGTCGGCTCGTACCAGGAGCGCGGCGAGACCAGGGAGTTGACCGCCCCGCCCGGCGGCGACCAGCGCACCCCGCTGGTGCTGCTGGTGGACGGCGGCACGATGAGCGCCGCCGAACTGCTCGCCGGGGCCCTCCAGGACCGCAGCCGCGCCGTGGTGGTGGGCTCGCGGACCTTCGGCAAGGGCACCGTCCAGCGGCCCAGCCGGCTCGCCGACGGCGCCGTGCTGGAGCTGACCGTCGGCCGCTACTACACCCCGGCCGGACGCTCCCCGGACGGTACCGGCCTGACCCCCGACGTCCCGGCCGGTTCGGGCGAGGAGGCCGACGAGCTCGCCCTGCGGGTCCTCGCGGGGCTCGGCACCCGTGCCTAAAGCAGCTGCCCCATCCGGCCCCGAAGTGCGAGAATGACCGGGTTATGGCAAAGGAAACCGGACAGAAGCTGATCGCGCAGAACAAGAAGGCGCGACACGAGTACACGATCCTCGACACCTACGAGTGCGGCCTGGTGCTCACCGGCACCGAGGTCAAGTCGCTGCGCGAGGGGCGGGCCAACCTGGTCGACGGCTACGCGTACATCCAGAACCACGAGGCGTGGATCGACAACGTCTTCATCCCCGAGTACACCCAGGGGACGTGGACCAACCACGCGGCCCGGCGCAAGCGCAAGCTGCTGCTGCACAGGATGGAGATCCAGAAGATCGAGACCAAGGTCCGCGACGCGGGCCACACCCTGGTCCCGCTCTCGCTGTACTTCAAGGACGGCCGGGTGAAGCTCGAACTGGCCCTCGCGGTCGGCAAGAAGCTCTACGACAAGCGGCAGACCCTGCGCGAGAAGCAGGACACCCGCGAGACGGCCCGCGCCGTGGCGGCGGCCCGGCGACGCCAGAGTTAATCGGCTGGACCCCCGCTGGTCGCCTCGCGTAGTATGGCGCCAGCAACAAGGACGGTCACCGTCCGCGCTGTTTCTCAACAAAACATGGGGATGATCGGTTTCGACAGGGGATGTTGAAACAGGGGAAGCGAGCCGAGGAACGCGGCAATGATCTCGTTAACCACGTGTCGCAAAAAAATAATCGCCAACTCTAAGCGCGATTCCCAGCAGTTCGCTCTCGCTGCCTAATAAGCACCGATAGCGCTTGGGTGTCAGACCGGGGAGTTCCCGACCCGGACCCTGGCATAATCTAGGGAACTCAACCGTCCGCCCGGGCTGCGAGGGTGGATGGGAAATCAAACAGCAGCTGGGCCTGTTGGCGGCTTGTCCGTGTGACCGCCAGGGCCGAGAAAAGCACAGCGGACTGCGCTCGGAGAAGCCCTGAATTAACTCCACTGGACCCGGGTTCGATTCCCGGCATCTCCACCACCCCATGTTGACTCGAAGGGCCGCCCTCCGCTCCGCGGAGGGCGGCCCTTCGATTTTTGTACGTTCCGGAGCAGCGCGGCCCGGGGGTGGCGGCGTAGGATCATCCGTCCGCTCGTTTTCCGGAGCGGGATTCCGCCGCAACCACCGAGGCCATGCAGAGCAACACGCCCACCACCCCCGCCACCGACCACGAGACCGTCCGCGCGCGCGAGATCGCCGGTGAGCAGCAGCACCTCGACACCGTCTACCACCGGTTGGAGGAGAAGCTCGCCGAGGCCGAGTACATCCTGGAGGACGCCGCCAAGCGGGTCCAGGTCGGCACCCCCGGCGCGCTCGCCGAACGCGACGCCCAGGTCTACCGGGCCGGCGCCCACCTCCACCGACTGAACAGCGAGTTCGAGGACTTCCTGTTCGGCCGGATCGACCTCCAGCGGGCGGACGCCCCGGAGGAGCACGGGATCCCGTCGGACACCCCGCTCGACCCGGCCGACCCGGCCGTCGCCGAGACCCTCCACATCGGCCGACTGGGCGTGCTGGACGCCGAGTACGGCCCGCTGGTGATCGACTGGCGCGCGCCCGCCGCCGCCCCGTTCTACCGCGCCACCCCGGTCGAACCGGGCCGGGTGATCCGTCGCCGGGTGATCCGCTCCAAGGGCCGCAAGGTGATCGGCGTCGAGGACGACCTGCTGCGTCCGGACCTCGCCCCGACCCTGGACGGCGAGGAGCTGGCCGTGGTCGGCGACGGTGCGCTGATGGCCTCGCTGGGCCGCGCCCGCAGCCACTCGATGCGCGACATCGTCTCCTCCATCCAGAAGGAGCAGGACGAGGTGATCCGCGCCGCCGCCGCGGGCGCCACCCTGGTCACCGGCGGCCCCGGCACCGGCAAGACCGCCGTCGCCCTGCACCGCGCCGCCTACCTGCTCTACCAGGACCGCCGCCGCTACGCCGGGGGCATCCTGGTGGTCTCGCCGACCCCGCTGCTGGTGTCCTACACCGAGGGCGTGCTGCCCGCGCTGGGCGAGGAGGGCCAGGTCGCCATCCGAGCGGTCGGCTCGCTGGTGGACGGCATCGAGGCGGGCACCTACGACACTCCCGAGGCGGCCCGGGTCAAGGGCTCGGGCCGGATGGTGCAGCTGCTGCGCCGGGCCGCCCGCGCGGCGCTGGAGCTGGGCGCGCCGCAGGAGCTGAAGGTCGTCGCCCGCGGCGAGGTGCTGAAGCTGGACGCCTCCCGGCTGAAGGCCGTGCGCGGCAACGTGGTGGGCTCCGGCGGCACCCCGCTGAACCTGCTGCGCCCGCGGGCCCGCCGGCTGCTGCTGGACGCCCTCTGGCAGCAGGCCACCAGGGACCTGCCGAAGCCCGCCGACCACTACGCCCGCGAGCAGCGCCAGGAGGAGAAGGAGTCCTTCGACGAGTACGTCTCGGACGAGGCCTCGTTCCTGGACTTCCTGGACGCCTGGTGGCCGGCGCTGAGCCCGCGCCGGGTGCTCGGCACGCTGCGGCAGCACCGGCACACCAACCGGATCGCCCGCCGCGCCGTCACCCCGGACGAGGCCAGGCTGCTGGCCGCCTCCTGGCGCCACCTGTCCGCGGAGGGCGCGGGCGCGCTGTCCGCGCACGACGTCGCGCTGATCGACGAGCTCCAGGTGCTGCTGGGCGAGCCGGCCCGCCCGAAGGTCCGCGAGGTGGACGCGGTGGACCTGCTGAGCGGCCTGGAGGAGGTCACCACCTTCGCCGACCGCTCCACCCGCCAGCGCGACCGCCAGCCGGTCGAGCGCAGGGAGTACGCGCACATCATCGTGGACGAGGCGCAGGACCTCACCCCGATGCAGTGGCGGATGATCGGCCGCCGGGCCCGGATGGCCACCTGGACGATCGTCGGCGACCCGGCGCAGTCCTCCTGGCCGTTCCCGCAGGAGGCCCAGGCCGCACTGGACGAGGTGCTCTCCGGCAAGCCGCGCCGCCGCTTCACGCTGACCGTGAACTACCGCAACCCGGCCGAGATCGCCGAGGTCGCGGCGAAGGTGCTGGCGCTGGCCGCGCCGGGCACCCCGTCGCCGACCGCGGTGCGCCGCGTCGGCGTGGAGCCGCGCTTCGCGGCCACCACCGACCCCTCGCCGGAGGCCTTCGGCAAGGCCGCCCGGGCCGAGCTGGAGCGGCTGCTGGCCGAGGTGGACGGCACCGTGGCGATCGTGGTGCCGATGGACCGCCGGGACGAGGCGGCCGGCTGGGCCGAGGGCCTGGGCGGGCGCGTGGTGGCGCTGGGCAGTCTGGAGGCCAAGGGCCTGGAGTACGACGCGACCGTGGTGGCCGACCCGACCGGCATCGCCGGCGAGTCGGAGGCCGGGCTGCGGGTGCTGTACGTGGCGCTGACCCGCGCGACCCAGCGGCTGACCGTGCTCTCCGGTCCGGACGACCTGCCGGACGCGGACGGCGTGCCCGCACTGCTGCACGGCTGACGGCCCGTCGGGTCCCGACGGGATTCGTCGGGACCCGACGGAAGAAGGCCCCTCACCGGACGGTGAGGGGCCTTCAGACGTTTACGACACCGACCCGCCATGCTCGCCTCGCGGCAAGTGGTCCCTCGAAGGGACGAAGGTTGGGCCCGGGGGCTTGGATCGAGCCGGTGTCCCGTCCAATGTAACGCATCGGCCGGGAGAGGCAAGGAGTGAGCGGCGGGGGAGCGGCGGCCATTGGGTGGGATTGTCGGGTCCGCACACTCAATGAACGTTATTTCTGGCTACCCCTTGGAAGGTGCGACGATCGAGGTCTAGCATGCGCGGGCGATGCCTTCAACAAAATGTTGAGCCTGCGGGACAGACGGAAGAAGGAAGCGTCGATGGCGACGGTGCCCAGTGTCTCCAACTCGATCACGGTACGGCTGGAGGTCCCGGCCCGGGGCAACGCCGTCAGTGCGATCACCACGGCCGTGGAGTCCTCCGGCGGGTCGGTGACCGGTCTCGACGTCACCGCCTCCGGCCTGGAGGCGCTGCGGATCGACGTCACGGTGGCGGCCTCCTCGGTCGCGCACGGCGAGGAGATCGTCGAGAAGCTGCGCGCGATCGACGGCGTGTCGATCGGCAAGGTCTCGGACCGCACCTTCCTGATGCACCTCGGCGGCAAGATCGAGATGTCCTCGAAGCTGCCGATCCGCAACCGTGACGACCTCAGCATGATCTACACCCCCGGCGTCGCCCGGGTCTGCATGGCGATCGCGGAGAACCCCGAGGACGCGCGCCGCCTGACCATCAAGCGCAACAGCGTCGCCGTGGTCACCGACGGCTCGGCGGTGCTGGGCCTGGGCAACATCGGCCCCGAGGCCGCGCTGCCGGTCATGGAGGGCAAGGCGGCCCTGTTCAAGCGCTTCGCCGGGATCGACGCCTGGCCGATCTGCCTGGACACCCAGGACACCGACGAGATCGTCGCCATCGTCAGGGCGATCGCCCCGGGCTTCGCCGGGATCAACCTGGAGGACATCTCCGCGCCGCGCTGCTTCGAGATCGAGGCCCGGCTGCGCGAGGCCCTGGACATCCCGGTCTTCCACGACGACCAGCACGGCACCGCGATCGTGGTGCTGGCCGCCCTCACCAACGCGCTGAAGGTGGTCGGCAAGCGGATCGCCGACATCCGCGTGGTGATGTCGGGCGCCGGCGCCGCCGGCACCGCGATCCTCAAGCTGCTGATGGCGGCCGGCGTCGAGCACGCCACCGTGGCGGACGTGCACGGCGTGGTCCACCTGGGCCGCGGGGACCTCAACGAGAACCTGCGCTGGATCGCCGAGCACACCAACCGCTCGGGCCGTACCGGCAGCCTCAAGGAGGCCGTGGCGGGCGCCGACGTCTTCATCGGCGTCTCGGCCCCGAACGTCCTGGACGGCGACGACCTGGCCACCATGGCGGAGGACTCGATCGTCTTCGCGCTGGCCAACCCGGACCCGGAGGTCGACCCGGCCATCGCCCGGCAGACCGCCGCCGTGGTCGCCACCGGCCGCAGCGACTTCCCGAACCAGATCAACAACGTGCTGGTCTTCCCGGGCGTCTTCCGCGGCCTGCTGGACGCCCAGAGCCGCACCGTCAACACCGAGATGATGATCGCCGCCGCCCGGGCGCTGGCCACCACCGTGGCGGACGACGAGCTGAACGCCAACTACATCATCCCGAGCGTGTTCCACAAGGACGTCGCCAAGACCGTCGCCTCCGCGGTGCGCGAGGCGGCCCTGGCGGGGGCCCAGGAGGACCCCGCGCCGGCCCGTCCGACCCCCGGCATCGTCGGCACCCTGGACACCGCCGCGTTCCCCGTCGTCAAGCTCTGACGACCGGGTCGGGCGACGTGTCGCAGATCGCTCAAATGTACGAATAAGGGCCATACCCGCCCAGCCCGCCCCGAACCCTTGCGACACAAGGGCGAGGGGCGTGTTTGGGCTTGTCAGTCCTAGGGCGTACCGTAGCCCTGCACGGGGCAGGCGTGTCCGACAAGTACGGAACGTCCCCCTGGTCTTCCGGCGTGTCGTCCCGACCGCCGCCCGCGCCCGGTCCGCCGGAGCCGACGGAGCGTCACACCTCCAACGAGCGGGCGATGTTCGGGTGGCTCGCCCGGGGCCCGATTGGCTTTCTCGGGGCCGGTCGGGGCAGGATTCGTATCCAGGCGGGCGGGTGGGCCTTCGACGGCTCCGGCGCGCGGCATCGGGTACGGACCCGGCCTGCGACCACGCATTGCCTGCATGAGCACAGTGTGCGGACCTGCGGCCCATCCGGGTGCCCCCCGGTGGGAGCACCGATGGGCCCCCGCGCACCGCAAGCGAACAGACCACAGGAGTACACATGAACCGCAGTGAGCTGGTGGCCGCGCTGTCCGAGCGCGCCGAGGTGACCCGCAAGGACGCCGACGCCGTTCTGGCCGCCTTCGCCGAGATCGTCGGCGAGGTCGTCGCCAAGGGCGACGAGAAGGTCACCATCCCCGGTTTCCTGACCTTCGAGCGCACCCACCGCGCTGCCCGCACCGCCCGCAACCCGCAGACCGGCGAGCCGATCCAGATCGCCGCGGGCTACAGCGCCAAGGTGAGCGCCGGCTCGAAGCTGAAGGAAGCCGCCAAGGGCGCTGCCTGAGCCACCCCTTGAACGCCCGAGAGGCCGGGCTCCCCGCTGGGGAGCCCGGCCTCTCGCCGTTGGGACCGGACCGTCAGGCGTCGACCAGCTGCTCACTGGGCAGCTCGACGTGGGCGCCCAGGTCGCGCAGCTTGTCCATGAAGTTCTCGTAGCCGCGGTTGATCAGGTCGATGCCGTGCACGGTCGAGGTGCCCTCGGCCGCCAGCGCCGCGATCAGGTACGAGAAGCCACCGCGCAGGTCCGGGATGACCAGCTCGGAGCCGATCAGCTTGGACGGGCCGGAGACGACCGCGGAGTGCAGGAAGTTGCGGGCGCCGAAGCGGCACGGGGTGCCGCCCAGGCACTCGCGGTAGAGCTGGATGTGCGCGCCCATCTGGTTCAGCGCGCCGGTGAAGCCGAGCCGCGACTCGTACACCGTCTCGTGGACGATGGACAGGCCGGTGGCCTGGGTCAGCGCGACCACCAGCGGCTGCTGCCAGTCGGTCTGGAAGCCCGGGTGCACGTCGGTCTCCAGGGCGATCGCCTTGAGCTCGCCGCCCGGGTGCCAGAAGCGGATGCCCTCGTCGTCCACCTCGAAGGCGCCGCCGACCTTCCGGAAGGTGTTCAGGAAGGTCATCATCTCCAGCTGGCGGGCGCCGCGGACGTAGATGTCGCCCTTGGTGGCCAGCGCCGCGCAGGCCCAGGAGGCCGCCTCCAGGCGGTCCGGCAGCGCGCGGTGGTTGTAGCCGTTCAGCTCGTCCACGCCGGTGATCAGGATCGTCCGGTCGGTGCCCAGCGTGATGATCGCGCCCATCTTCTGCAGCACGCAGATCAGGTCGACGATCTCCGGCTCGATGGCCGCGTTGCGCAGCTCGGTGACGCCCTCGGCGAGGACGGCGGTGAGCAGCACCTGCTCGGTCGCGCCGACCGAGGGGTAGGGCAGCTCGATCTTGGTGCCGCGCAGCCGCTGCGCGGCGACCAGGTAGGTGCCCTGCGGGTGCTTCTCGATGGTGGCGCCGAACTGGCGCAGCACCTCGAAGTGGAAGTCGACGGGGCGGCCGCCGATGTCGCAGCCGCCGAGGCCGGGGATGAAGGCGTGGCCGAGGCGGTGCAGCAGCGGGCCGCAGAACAGGATCGGGATCCGCGAGGAGCCGGCGTGCGCGTCGATGTCGGCGACGTTGGCGCTCTCGACGTGCGAGGGGTCGAGGATCAGCTCGCCGTCCTCGTCACCGGTGCGCACGGTCACGCCGTGCAGCTGCAGCAGGCCGCGGACCACCTTGACGTCGCGGATGTCCGGGACGTTGCGCAGTCTGCTGGGGCCCTGCCCGAGGAGGGCGGCGACCATGGCCTTGGGCACCAGGTTCTTCGCACCGCGGACGCGGATCTCGCCTTCGAGCGGATTTCCGCCATGGACCAGCAGGACGTCGTCGGTCATCGTTCTCGCAATCCGGGGTGCCAGAGGAGTCGGAAAGGGCGGCTCCGGGAGAGAGCCGGTGGTGGACCGTTCGTACGGGCGCGTTCGGGCCCCCGGCGAAACCGAGTCGGCACCGTATAGGCGTCCACCAGACGTAGATGGTAGTAGGCGCTCCGTTGGTTCCCGTGAGCCTCTCCCGTGATGGTGCTCTCTCCGGGCCCGCGCCCGCCCCCCGGTGCGGCCGTACGGGTGTTCGTCCGGCGTGGGCGTTTCCGGGTGTTGCGGTGTCCGAGCGGTGCCGTTCTGCGGGATCATGTGGGCATGACGGCGGCCCATTCGCACGGAGGCCGGTCCCACACCGGCTGTCTGCTCGTCGCGACGCCCCTGCTCACCGACCCGAACTTCGCGCGGGCGGTGGTGCTGCTCCTCGACCACGACGTCGAGGGGGCGCTCGGCGTGGTCCTCAACCGGCCGACGCCGGTCGAGGTGGGAAGCGTGCTGGACGGTTGGAACAGACTCGTCGGACAGCCGGCCGTGGTGTTCCAGGGCGGCCCGGTGGCGCTGGACTCGGCGCTCGGCCTCGCGGTGGCACCGGGGGAGCCGGGCACCGGCGAGCCGCTCGGCTGGCGCCGGGTGCACGGCGCGATCGGCCTGGTGGACCTGGAGGCGCCGCCCGAGGTGCTGGCCGGGGAGCTGGGCAGCCTGCGGATCTTCGCCGGGTACGCCGGCTGGTCGCCGGGACAGCTGGAGGCGGAGCTGGAGAGCGGCGCCTGGTACCTGGTGGACTGCGAGCCGGGGGACGTCTCCAGCCCCGAGCCGGAACGGCTGTGGCGCGCGGTCCTGCGCCGCCAGCGCGGCCCGCTCGCCCTGCTGGCGACCTACCCGGACGACCCCACGATGAACTGAGCCGACCGGCCCCGCGCCGCGACACTGGCCGGGTTTCCGGAGGCCCCCATAGACTTGGCACCCATGAGCACTCTTGAGCCCGAGCGCGGCCTCGGCACCGGCACCCTGGTCGAGCCCGTCCCACAGGTGTCCCACGGGGACGGCGACCACGAGCGCTTCGCGCACTACGTCCAGAAGGACAAGATCATGGAGAGTGCCCTCTCCGGGTCTCCCGTGGTGGCGCTCTGCGGCAAGGTGTGGGTGCCCGGGCGCGACCCGAAGAAGTACCCGGTCTGCCCCATGTGCAAGGAGATCTACGACGGCATCGGCAAGCCGCAGGGCGGCGACGGCGACAACAAGTAGTCCGCGGCGCCGCGCACAACGCCGTTTTGCATAGCACCAGGGTTTCCCCGGTGGTCTATGCCAATCGTCGGGGCGTGGGCAGGATGTCGGAATGGACCTCATTCCCGCACCGTCGAGTGCCGTTCGCCGCCCGGACGAGGACTACCCGCTCGACGCCGCCACCACGCTGACCGCACCCCCCGCGCTGGCCGACGCCGAGCGCTGGCTGCGGACCACACTGTCCGCCGCCACCGGGCTGCCGCTCGGCCCGGGCCGGCCGGGTTCGGGCATCGAGCTGGTCGAGGACCGGACGCTCGCCGCCGAGGCGTACCGGATCACGGTGCGCCCCGGCCACGCCCTGCTCGCCGCGGGCGGCCCGGCCGGAGCGCTGTGGGGCGCGCAGACCCTGCGGCAGCTGCTCGGGCCGGACGCCTACCGCCGCTCGCCGCTGCGCCGCGAGGGCTGGGTCCTGCCCGGCGCCGACATCGCGGACGCCCCCCGGTTCGGCTGGCGCGGCGCGCTGCTCGACGTCGCCCGGCACTTCCTGCCCAAGTCGGACGTGCTGCGCTTCGTCGACCTGCTGGCCGCGCACAAGCTCAACGTGCTGCACCTGCACCTGACCGACGACCAGGGCTGGCGGGTGGAGATCAAGCGCTACCCGAGGCTGACCGGGCGCGGCGCCTGGCGGGAGCGCTCGATGGTCGGCTACCGGGCCGGGCAGCGCCGCGACGACCGCCCGCACGGCGGCTACTACACCCAGGACGACCTGCGCGAGATCGTCGCCTACGCGGCCGCCCGCGGGGTCACCGTCGTCCCGGAGATCGACCTGCCCGGCCACACCCAGGCCGCCGTGTCCGCCTACCCCGAGCTGGGCAACACCGACGTGGTGGACACCGCCGCGCTCGGGGTCTGGACCGACTGGGGGGTGAGCCACAACGTGCTCAACGCCTCCGAGGAGACCCTGCGCTTCTTCGAGGGCGTGCTGGAGGAGGTCCTGGAGCTCTTCCCGTCCGAGTTCATCCACCTCGGCGGCGACGAGTGCCCCAAGGAGCAGTGGAAGGACAGCGCCGCCGCGCAGGCCCGGATACGCGAGCTGGGCCTGGCCAACGAGGACGAACTGCAGAGCCACCTCATCCGGCACTTCGACGGCTGGCTGGCCGACCGCGGCCGCCGGCTGATCGGCTGGGACGAGATCCTGGAGGGCGGGCTCGCGCCGGGCGCCGCCGTCTCCTCCTGGCGCGGCTTCGGCGGCGGGGTCGCCGCCGCGAAGGCCGGGCACGACGTGGTGATGTGCCCCGAGCAGCACGTCTACTTCGACCACCGGCAGGCGGACGGACCGGACGAGCCGATCCCGGTCGGATTCGTGCGCACGCTGGAGGACGTCTACCGGTTCGAGCCGGTCCCCGAGCAGCTGGACGAGGCCGCCGCCCGGCACGTGATCGGCACCCAGGCCAACCTGTGGAGCGAGTTCATGGACAGCGCCCGGGACATCGACTACCGGGCCTTCCCCCGGCTGGTCGCCTTCGCCGAGGTCGCCTGGTCGGAGCTGCCCGCCGAGCCGGCCGAGCGGGACTTCGCCGGTTTCGAGCAGCGGCTGACGACGCACCTGAGGGCGCTGGACGCGCTCGGCGTCGAGTACCGCCCGGCCGACGGTCCGCACCCGTGGCAGCGCCGCCCCGGGGTGCTCGGCCGGCCGATCGAGGGCCCGCCGCCGGTGCGGTAGGGGGTGTCCCGCGGGGCCTGCCGGACCGGGCGAAGACCCGCGGGAAACGCCCCGGTCCTACCCGTGGGGAACTTCTGAGCGGTCGTCCGACGTCAAGAACTGATGAACATCTGCCCTGGCCCGGAGCGGGTCGGGGCAGATACCGCCCGGTATCAGTCCCAATCGGGCAGTCCCGTTCACCGGTCCCGAAATGATCATCGAGCATTGTGTGCCAGAGTTGCCCAACCCGGCCCGATCGCCCGTACCCTACGGGCCAGGCCGGGCTGCTGACGCAGGACAGTACGGCCGAAGGCCGGCGGGCGGCAGGCGATCGATGAGCAAGTGGAGCACGGTGGGACCCAGGTGAACCGGACGATCATGCTGCCGGCCTCCCTCGACGAGGCCGTCGACGCGCTGGCCGCCGCCCCGGCCGCGGTACCGGTGGCCGGAGCCACCGACCTGATGGAGGCCGTCAACGCCGGCCGACTGCGCCCCGCCGCCCTGGTCGGCCTCGGCCGGATCACCGAACTGCGCGGCTGGCGCTACGAGGACGGCGGCACCGCCGTGCTCGGCGCCGGACTCACCCACGCCCGGATGGACCGCCCCGACTTCGCGGCGCTCATCCCCGCGCTCGCCGACGCCGCCCGCACCGCCGGCCCGCCGCAGGTCCGCAACGTCGGCACCCTCGGCGGGAACATCGTCACCGCCGCCCCGGCCGGCGACACCCTCCCGGTGCTCACCGCACTGGAGGCCAGCGTCACCCTGGCCCGGGCCGGGGGCACCCGCGAGGTGCCGGTCAGTCACCTGCTCACCGGGCTCGACCCGGTGCGCCCCGGCGAACTGCTCACCTGGGTGCGCGTCCCGCTGCTGCACGCCCCGCAGGTCTTCCTCAAGGCCACCGGCCGCAGCGGACCGGCCCGCGCCACCGCCTCCGTCGCCCTGGTCCTCGACCCGGCCCGGCGCTCGGTGCGCTGCGCCGTCGGGGCCGTCGCGCCGGTGCCGCTGCGCCCGCTGGAGGCCGAGGCCTGGGTGGCCGGCTGCATCGACTGGGACGGCAGCCGGGAGATCGACCCGGCCGCGACCGCCGCCTTCGGCGAGTACGTGGCCGCCGCCTGCGTCCCCGACAACTACGGCGCCGAGGGCGCCTGGGAGGCCGTGACCGAGGGGCCGACCGCGGCCGCGGTTCGGTTGCGGCGTACCGTATCGGTGCTGGCCCGACGGGCACTGGGAAGGGCGCTGAAGTGACCACAGACCCCATCGAGACCCTGGACGCCGACCCGCTCGGCCTCTCCCCGCAGGTCAGCCGCGAGCTGCGCCCGTGCGCCTCGTACACGCTGCGGGTCAACGGTTTCGAACGGCCCGTCACCGACGCGTGGATCGGCGAGAGCCTGCTCTACGTGCTGCGCGAGCGGCTCGGCCTGGCCGGCGCCAAGGACGGCTGCGAGCAGGGCGAGTGCGGGGCCTGCTCGGTGCAGGTGGACGGCCAGCTGGTGGCCGGCTGCCTGGTGCCCGCCGCCCTGGCCGCGGACAGCGAGATCAGCACCGTCGAGGGCCTGTCCGCCGCCGGCGGCGCGAGCGCCGTCCAGCAGGCGCTGGCCGCCTCCGGCGCCGTCCAGTGCGGCTACTGCACCCCCGGCATGGCGATGGCGGTGCACGACCTGCTCCAGCGCAACCACCGGCCCACCGAGGTGGAGGCCCGTCAGGCGCTGTGCGGCAACCTCTGCCGCTGCACCGGCTACCGGGGCGTGCTGGCCGCCGTCCAGACCGTCGCGGACGCCCGCGCGGCGGAGGCCGAGGAGGCGGAGGAGGCCGCCGCGCAGGCCGCCGGGCCCGCTCCCGGGGGGCCGGCCGAGCCGGTCGCCGAACCGCCCGCCGACGTGCCGGTGGACGCGCCGGTCGAACCCGGGCAGGCCGTCGAGCCGCCGGTCTACGCCGACGCCGACGCCTGGATCGAGCACGTCCCGCAGCAGCCCGTCGAGGCCCACCCGGTCGCCCACCCCGCGGAGCCGTACCACCCGGAGCAGCCCGCCGTGGAACAGCACGCCGTGGAACAGCACGCCGTCGAGCAGGCCCCGGCCGGGCTGCCGTACGGCGACCCCCAGGGCGGCTACGACACCGGCGTGTACGACACCACCGTGCTGGCCCCGATCCGGGACGACATCCCCGCCCGGATCCCCGCCCAGGCCGCCGACGACCAGGTGTACTACCCGCCGCAGGGCTACCCCGAGCAGCCGTACCAGGCCACCCCCGCGCACGGCACCTACGTGCCCTACCCGGACGGCCACCAGCAGCAGAACGGCTACGACACCGGGTACGACGCCCCGGTCTACGAGCCCACCCCCGCGCACGGGACCCCGCTGCCCGGCTCCGTCTACGACGGCACGCCGCCGCACGGCACCCCGTACGCCGCCCCGCACCCGCACGGTGCCCCGGCCGAGGGCGGCGCCCCGGCCGGTGTCCCGTACGGTGCCACCCCCGCCCACGGCATCCGGCTCCCCGAGGACGACCACGCATCATGACGTCGCCTACCGACATCGGCGCAGCACTCCAGCAGGACGGCGGCGAGGGCGGCGCACCGGAGCCGATCGGCCTGGGCAGCTCCCCGCTGCGCAGCGACGCGCTGCCCAAGGCGCTCGGCATCTACCCGTACGCGGCCGACCTGTGGGCCGAGGGGCTGCTGTGGGGCGCGGTGCTGCGCTCGCCGCACCCGCACGCCCGGATCCGGGGCATCGACACCTCGGCCGCGCTGGCGCTGCCCGGCGTGCACGCCGTGGTCACCGCCGCCGACCTGCCGCCCGGACCGGACGGCACCCCCGACGGCGCCCCGGCCGGGCCGATCGTCGCCGACCGGCCGGTGCTGGCCGCCGGCGTGGTGCGCCACCACGGCGAGCCGATCGCCGCGGTGGCCGCCGACCACCCGGACACCGCCCGGCTGGCGGTCGGCCTGATCGCGGTCGACTACGAGCCGCTGGAGGCCGTCACCGACCCGGAGCAGGCCTTCACCGCGCCGCCGCTGCACCCGGACGGCAACCTGTTCCGCCACCTGCCGCTGCGCACCGGGGACCCGGACGCGGTCGGCGAGATCGTCGTCGAGGGCCTCTACCAGGTCGGCCGGCAGGACCCGGCCCCGCTCGGCGCCGAGGCCGGGCTGGCCGTACCGCGCCCGGACGGCGGCGTCGAGCTGCACCTGTCCTCCACCGACCCGCACGGCGACCGCGACCGCACCGCCGCCTGCCTGGGCCTGGAGCCGGACCGGGTCCGGCTGGTGGTCACCGGCGTGCCCGGCGCCACCACCGACCGCGAGGACCTCTCGTTCCAGGTCACCCTGGCCCTGCTGGCGCTGCGCACCGGCCGGCCGGTGAAGATGACGCTCACCCGCGAGGAGTCCTTCCACACCCACACCTCGCGCCACCCCGCGCTCCTGCGCTACCGCCACCACGCCGACGCCGAGGGCACGCTGGTGAAGGTCGAGGCGCAGATCCTGCTGGACGGCGGCGCCTACGCGGACGTCTCCGCCGAGGCGCTGGCCGCCGCGACGGCCTTCTCGGCCGGTCCGTACGTCTGCCCGAACGTCTTCGTGGACGCCTGGGCGGTGCGCACCAACAACCCGCCGGCCGGCCGGATGCGCGGCGAGGGCGCCCTGCAGGCCTGCTTCGCGTACGAGTCGCAGCTGGACCAGCTGGCCGCCCGGATCGGCGTGGACCCGGTGGAGATCCGCCGCCGCAACGCGATGTCCACCGGCGACCCGCTGCCCACCGGTCAGGCCGTCACCTGCCCGGCGCCGGTGCGCGCCCTGCTGGACGCGGTCGCCGCCGAGCCGCTGCCGGCCCTGCCGGTGGACGACCCGGACGCCGAGTGGCTGCTGCCCGGCGGGCCCGGCGGCGCGGGCGACCCGGCGGCGGTGCGGCGCGGGATCGGCTACGCCGTCGGCATGGTGCACATGCTGGGCGCCGAGGGCGAGGACGAGGTCTCCACGGCGACCGTGCGGGTCAGCGGGGACCACGCCACGGTGATCTGCGCGGCGGTCGACGCCGGGCAGGGCTTCGCCACGCTGGCCCGGCAGATCGTGCAGACCGTGCTGGGCGTCAGCGAGGTCTACATCGCCCCGGCCGACAGCGACCAGTCGATCGCCGGGCCGTCCGCCCGCGGCAGGCACACCTGGGTCTCCGGCGGCGCCGTCGAGCGGGCCGCGCTGATGGTCCGCCACCAGCTGCTGCAGCCGATCGCGGCGAACTTCGGGATGTCGGCGGAGCTGCTCCAGATCGCCGACGGCAAGATCACCTCGTACGACGGGGTGCTCGGCATGCCCGTCGCCGAGGCGCTGGAGGGCAAGGAGCTCTGGGCCACCGCGCAGTGCCGCCCGCACCCCACCGAGCCGCTGGACGAGGCCGGGCAGGGCGACGCCTTCGTCTCCATCTCGTTCTGCGCGATGCGTGCGGTGGTGGACGTGGACATCGAGCTGGGCGCCGTGCGGGTGGTCGAGATGACGGTCGCCCAGGACGTCGGCCGGGCGCTGAACCCGCGCCAGATCGAGGACCGGATCGAGGCGGGGGTGGCCCAGGGAGTGGGCCTGGCGCTGCTGGAGGACCTGCGGACGGAGGGCGGGGTGCTGTTGAACCCCTCGCTCACCGGCTACCGGCTGCCCACCGCGCTGGACACTCCGGAGGTGCGGATCGCCGCGCTGCTGGAGGAGCGCGACGTGGTGGCCCCGTTCGGCGCGAAGGCGGTCGGAGCCGTGCCCGCGGTGGTCGCCCCGGCGGCCGTCGCCGCGGCCGTGCGTGCCGCCACCGGCCTGCCGGTCGGCCGGCTGCCGATCCGGGCCGAGGACGCCGTCACCGCCTGACCGGGAGCTCCCGGGACGGACCGGGAGCTCCCGGAAAAGGCGGAAAGCAGGGAAAGGAAATTGCCGGTCGACTTTCGGAGTCGACCGGCAATTTCCTTTTCCGGTGAGGCCATGGCGGGAATCGAACCCGCGTGCACCGCTTTGCAGACGGTTCCCTAGGCCACTCGGGCACACGGCCAGTGAATTCATAGTGGCCGATCCGGGGGAGAGGGGTCAATGCCCTTTTGTAAATTCTGTATGGCAAGGTGTGCTACCGTCGGGGACAGGTGGCGGTATTTCCGCCACCCCGGACGAGCGCGTCGTACCCGGTGACGACAAGACGGCGCAGTTCAGCGGCAATCCGGCCGCTGTGGACTGCGGAGGTAGCACCGTCATGGCCTGGCTCGTTCTGATCGTCTCGGGTGTCCTGGAGACCATTTGGGCGGTCGCCCTGGAATCGTCCAAGGGCTTCACCCGCCTCGTTCCCAGCCTCGTCTTCGGCATCGCACTGCTGTTCAGCATGGGCGGCCTGGCGTACGCGATGCGCACCATTCCGATCGGCACCGGCTACGCCGTCTGGGTGGGCATCGGAGCGGTCGGCACCGCGGTCTACGGCATGGCCGTCCTGGGGGATCCGGTGACCATGGCCCGGATCGCCTGCCTGCTGCTGATCGTCTCCGGCGTGGTGGGCCTCAAGGTGCTGCACTGACCTCCGCCGCGGTCCCGGCCGGGGCCCGTCCTGGGTCCCGGGGCCCGTCCTAGGCCCTGCGGCCGAGGAGATCACCGACCGGGGTCAGGGGTCATCGGGGCAGACGGCTCTTACGATGTTACGTATGACCACTGCCTCCCCCACCTCGGTCGACCCCGTACCGATACCCCTCGACGACGACCCCGGCGGTGGGGTCCTCGGCGGCCGCTACCGTGCGCTGACGCTGGGGATCGTCTCGGTGGTCCTGGTGATCGCCTTCGAGGCGACGGCCGTCAACACCGCGATGCCGACCGCGGCCCGCGAGCTGAACGGGCTCGGGCTGTACGCGTTCGCCTTCTCCGGCTACTTCACCACCACCCTGTTCGCCCTGGTCGTCTCCGGCCAGTGGTGCGACCGGAGCGGCCCGCTGCGGCCGCTGTTCAGCGGCATCGCGGTGTTCGGCGTGGGGCTGGTGGTGGCCGGGACGGCACCCGGGATGTGGGTGTTCGTGGCCGGGCGGGCCATCCAGGGCCTCGGCGGCGGGCTGGTGATCGTCGCCCTGTACGTGGTGGTCGGCCGGGCCTACCCGGAGCGGCTGCGGCCCGCGGTGTTCGCGGCCTTCTCCTCGGCCTGGGTGCTGCCCTCGATCATCGGTCCGCTGGTCTCCGGGGCCGTCACCCAGCACCTGGGGTGGCGCTGGGTGTTCCTGGCCGTGCCGGTGCTGATCCTGCTGCCGCTGGCCGTGATGGGCCCGGCACTGGCCCGCACCGAGCGGGAGCACCCGGTGGCCAGGGGCGCGGCCTTCGACCGCCGTCGCACCCTGCTGGCCGCGATGGCGGCGGTCGGCGCCGGCCTGCTGCAGTACGCGGGCCAGCGGCGCGACCTGATCGGGCTGGTCCCCGGGATCGCCGGGGCGGCGCTGCTGGTGCCGGCGGTCCTCGGCCTGCTGCCGGCGCGGACCCTGCGGGCCGGCCGGGGACTGCCGGCCGTGATCCTGCTGCGCGGGCTGGCCGCGGGGGCGTTCTTCGCGGCCGAGGCCTTCATCCCGCTGATGATGACCACCCAGCGTGGGCTCTCGCCGACGCTGGCCGGCCTGACCCTGACCAGCGGCGGTCTCACCTGGGCGCTCGGCTCCTGGCTCCAGGGCCGGCCCGGGGCGGAGCGCTACCGCACGGTGATGATCCGGGGCGGCTTCGTGCTGACCGCGGTGGCGATCTCGGGCGCCGCGCTGGTGCTGTTCCCGGCGGTGCCGGCCTGGGCCGCGTCGGTGGCCTGGGGCGTCGGCGGCGTCGGGATGGGGATGGCCATCGCGAGCGTCAGCGTGCTGATGATGAAGCTCTCCACGCCGGAGGACGCCGGGGCCAACTCGGCCGCGCTCCAGATGAGCGACGCGCTGGGCAATGTGCTGCTGACCGGTCTGGCCGGGGTGATGTTCGCGGCGCTGGGCGGCGGCTCGCTCGCCGCCGCCCACGGGGGCGGTGGGGAGGCCGGCTCGCCCGGCGCCTTCGCGGTGATCCTGCTGTCGATGGCCGGGGTGGCGCTGCTCGGCGCGGTGCTCTCCGGCCGGGTGCGGACGAAGGCCTGACGGTCAGCCGGCGGTGGCGCCGGCGGGGGCCGTGGCGGGGGCCCCGGCCCCCGCCGGGGCGCCGAGGAAGGCCTCCCAGCCGCCGGCCGGGGACTGCCCCGGGGCGAGGGTCTGGAGCTTGCGCAGCACCGCCGGGTCCTGGGCGTCCAGCCAGTCGACCAGCTGCCGGAAGGAGACCAGCCGGACCTCCGGCTTGTCCGCGATGGTCCTGAGGACGTCCTCGACGGCGTTCATGTAGATGCCGCCGTTCCACTCCTCGAAGTGGTTGCCGATGACGTACGGCGCCCGGTTGCCGTTGTAGGTGCGGTCGAACCCCATCAGGTAGGCGTCGCGGGCCTGGGTCTGGAAGCCGGGGTGGAGCGCCGGGTCGGCCTTGGTGTTGGGGCCGCACTGGTTGTACATGATGTTGTAGTCCATCGAGAGCACCTGGAAGGTGTGCCCGGGGAACGGGATGGACTGCAGCGGGAGGTCCCACAGCGCGCCGCCCTGGATCTTCTGCGGCCACACCTGGGTGCCGTTGCCGCTGCTGTCGTAGCGCCAGCCGCGCCTGACCGCGGTGGGCAGCAGGTTGCGCTGGCCCTCCAGGCAGGGGGTGCGGCTGCCGATCAGTTCCTTGCGGTAGTCGAAGGGCAGCGCGGGCAGGTCGGTGAAGCCGGTGTTGGTGCGCCAGTTCGTCACGAAGTCCATCGCCTGCTGGATCTCGCTGTCCCACTCCTCCGGGGACCACGCGCCGACGCCCGTGGAGCCGCAGAAGTGGCCGTTGAAGTGGGTCCCGATCTCGTGGCCCTCCAGCCAGGCCGCGTGCACGTTCTCCAGGGTGTCGCGGATGTGCTGGTCGCTCAGGTAGCCGATGTCGGAGGCGCCGACCTTGTGCTGCGGCGGGCGGTAGAGGTCCTTCTTGGACTCGGGCAGCAGGTAGAGGCCGCTGAGGAAGAAGGTCATCTTCGCGTCGTGATCCCGGGCCAGCCGGCGGAAGCGGGCGAACAGGCCGTTGTCGAGCTCGCCGGCGCCGTCCCAGGAGAAGACCACGAACTGCGGCGGGCGCTGGCCGGGCTGCAGCCGGTCGGGGACGGGCTGGTGCGGCTGGGCGCCGGTGTCCGAGGTGGAGCCGTCACCGATCAGGACCGGCTGCGGCCGGGGGAGCGGGGCCGGGGCCGGAGTGGCGCCCTGCTCGTCGGCCGCTCCGGTGGCCGGCGCGGTGCTGCCGGTCGCCCGCTCCTCGCCGGTGGCGTGGTTGCTGCCGCACCCGGCCGCCAGGGTGGCGGCGGTGGCGGCGCCGGCCGTCAGCAGGGTGCGGCGTGAGAGGGCTTCCATGGTCACTCCGTTCGTGGGGCGGGCGGGCGGCGTGCGGGAGTGCGGAGTCCGGTCGGACAAGTGGGTGATACAACCCGTAACCGGGTCAGCATGGCACGAGGGCGGGGCCGGTCGAAGAGGCGCAGCGCGAGCTCGTGAGTGATCGCTCGAACGACGCAACCGATCGGGTCCGTTGAACCGTCGGTAGCTCGTGTCGGGCGTGCACCCGCGGCGATCGTGCGCGGGGGGCGGTCGTCGCGCTCCGCGACCGGGCGCCCACGCGGCGCAGAAAAGAGGCCGTCCGCCCTGCCGATCGGCGGGTGCCAGTACGACCGTCGTATGGACGTGCCTTACAGTCCGTTCCGGTTGAATTGTTCCCAGGAAACTCCCAGGAAGCGGGGTTCCGTCGGCAGAGGGGAGCGCCCATGGGCGTCCAGCAGAGCAGGGGCCCGTGGCCGGGCACCCTGGCGGCCGGCGCCGCGCTGGTCCTCGGTGCCTGGCTGCTGCACGACGGAGGCTCGTCGCTGCCGCCCGCGCCGGGGGCCGGTCAGGCCCAGGCCGGGATCGCGCCGGTCTCGATCGTGCCGCCGCTCGGCCCGTCCGCGCCGACCCGGATCCGCATCCCGGCGGTGCGGCTGGACGCCCCGGTCACCGCGCTCGGGCTGGACGGCGCCGGCCGTCTCCAGACCCCGCCCGAGGCGGACCGCAACCTGGCGGGCTGGTACCGCGGCGGGGCCAGCCCCGGCCAGCGCGGCACCGCGATCCTGGCAGGACACGTCGACAACAAGGCCGGCCCCGCGGTCTTCTATCATCTGGGCGCGCTCCGTCGGGGGGACCGGATCGAGATCGCCCGGGCGGACGGCGCCACCGCCGTCTACCAGCTCTACGCCATCGAAGTGCACGACCGAAAGGACTTCCCGGACGACCGGGTCTATCGTCAGGCCGCTGACGCACAGCTGCGGGTCATCACCTGCGGCGGTTCGTACAGTGAGGAACACGGCTACGACGGCAACGTCGTCGCCTACGGTTTCCTGGCCGACACCACCCCGCCGGGCAAAGCCGCATGACCACGCTGACCCTTGCCTCCCGCTGGAACCCGATCGACTGGCCGCTCACCGAGGGCCTGATCCCGCACGCCGTGCTGGCGGCAGGCTGGGCTGCGCTGTTCGCGCTAGCCATCGGCCGCGGCCGCAGCTGGTGGCGGGTCCGCCTACCCGCCGCACTGTTCACCGCGGCCGCGCTCAGCTGGCTGCTGGACGTGGTGGTCGACGGCTGGTGGCACCCCTTCCCCGAGGGCACTCCCCGGTACGTCACCTGGTGGATAGCCGTCGCCCTGCTCGGGCTCTGCCTGGTCGGCTACCGGCTGCGCCGGCTCACCTGGCGGCGCCGGGGGCTCGCGCTGGGCCTGAGCGGCCTGGTGCTGCTGATGTCCTCCTCCGAGGTCAACATCGGCTTCGGCCAGTTCCCGAGCGGGCGCGTGATGCTGGCGCCCTGGCTGACCAGGACCGACGGGCTGGTCGCCACCAAGGCGGGCCAGACCATGAGCGCCCCGCCCGGCAAGTCGCTGGAGGAGGTCTGGAAGCCCCCGGCGGACCTGCCCGAGAAGGGCACCGTCTCGGTGGTGCCGATCCCCGGCACCAAGTCGGGCTTCAAGGCCCGCGACGCGTACGTCTACCTCCCGCCCGCCTACCAGGCCACCCCGCGGCCGCTGCTGCCGGTGGTCGTGATGATCACCGGCCAGCCCGGCGTTCCGGGGGACTGGGTGCTCTCCGCGCAGATCAACGAGGCGCTGGACGCCTTCGCCGCGGACCACGGCGGCCTCGCGCCGATCGTGGTGATGCCCGATCAGCTCGGCTCCACCTGGGCCAACACGCTCTGCCTCGACTCCAAGATCGCCAAGACCCAGACGTACCTGGCCGTGGACGTGCCGGACTGGGTCCACCAGAACCTCCAGGCCGCGACCGGCCGCACCGCGTGGGCGATCGGGGGCGCCTCGATGGGCGGCACCTGCGCGCTCCAGCTCGGCGTCAACGCGTCCGACGTGTACGGCACCGTCCTCGACATGTCCGGGCAGGAGGAACCGACCCTGGGCAGCCGGGAACAGACCGTCAAGGCCGCCTTCGGCGGTGACGAGAAGAAGTTCGACGCGGTCGATCCGCTCCAGGTGATGGCCCGCAGGAAATTCCCGGACACCAACGTCGCGTTGGTCGTCGGCGAGACCGACGAGGAGTTCAGACCGCAGATGGAGAAGGTCTACCGGGCCGCGCAGGCGGCCGGAATGAAGTCCAAGTTCGACCTGATGCCGGGCGGCCACGGCTGGGTCGTCTTCCGCCCCGGCATCGTCCAGCAGCTCCCGTGGCTCGCCCAGCAGACCGGGCTGACGCGGTGACCGGGGCGGGGACCGCGCTGGCCACCGTCGGCGAGCAGCGCAAGCCGGGGCCGGACGCGGAGCGCACGGCCGAGCGCGGCACCGACCGGGCCCCGGTCACCCGCACCGCGGAGCCGCGCCCGCAGCGGGTCCGGCGGGCGGCCAGGGCGCTCGGCTCCCGGCTGCGCTCGGCGCCGCTGACGCTGACCCTGCTGGCCGGGCTCTGGCTGCTCGGCGCGGCCACCGGGAGCCTGGGCCACGGCCCGTCCGAGCGGCTGCTGGACCGGGCCGGGATCGGCCTGCCCACGCTGGCCGAGGGCCACTGGTGGACGCCGGTCACCTCGATGTTCTGGTGCTCCGGCAGCGGCTCGTACGTGTTCACCAGCCTGCTGCTGCTCCTGGTCGGTCCGGCCGCCGAGCACCGGCTCGGGCGGCCGCGCACCCTCGCGGTGCTGGTCGGCGGGCAGGTCGTCGGCACCCTGCTGGGCACCGGGCTGGTCGCCTTCGGCTCCTCGGCGGGGGAGCAGTGGACCGCCTCGGTGGCCGACCAGATCTCGGTCGGCCCCGGCGTCGGCGTGTTCGCGCTGGCGGGGGTGCTCGGGTACCGGCTCACCGTGCTCTGGCGCCGCCGGCTGCACCTGCTGGTGCTGCTCGTCCCGCTGGTGATGACGCTGTACGTGGGCCACCTGCAGAGCGTCCAGCGGTGCGCCGCGGCGCTGGCCGGGCTCGGCCTGGGCGCGCTGGTCAGCCGGGGCCGCCCGCACCTGCGCACGCACCGCTCCTCGCACTCCGAGACCCGGGTGCTGGTCGCGCTCTGCCTGGTCGCCGCCGCCTTCGGGCCGCTGCTCGCCTCGCTGTACGACAACGCCAGCGGACCGTTCAACACCTTCTCCGAGCTGTACTTCTCGCACCGGCTCAGCCCGGACGAGGTCGCCGACTTCTGCGCGCTGTCGGCGCACGACTGCGCCCGCGCGCACGCCGTCGTCCGGATCTTCGACACCCCGGGCCGGATGATGGCCGCGCTCTTCCCGGCGCTGCTGCTGGTGCTCGCCGAGGGGCTGCGCCGGGGGCTGCGGCTGGCCTGGCTGGTCACCGTGGCCACCGAGCTGCTCTGGGCGGCGCTGCTGTGCTGGCTGTACCTGGACGCCGGGCCGGTGAGCCGGGACGTGGTGCAGTACTTCGTCGAGGCGCTGCTGCTGCCGCTGCTGACCACCGCCCTGCTGGTGGCCACCCGCAAGCGCTTCCCGCTGCGGCTGTCCGGCAGCTCGGTGCGCCGGCTGGCCCTGGTGCTCGGCGGCGCGGCGCTCGCCTCCGCGGCCACCTACGTGGGGGTCGGGCGGCTGGCGGCCGGGGAGTTCGAGCCGGGGGCGACCGCCCGCCGGCTGGTGGCCGGGCTGCCGGCCCAGTTCCTGCCGCCCGCGTACAACGACCTGCTGCCGGACTACCCGATCGCGGTCGGGCCGGTGGCGCGCTTCCTGGAGACGTACTGCGGGCTGGCGTTCTGGGCGGTCGCGCTGGCCGTGCTGCTCTCCGTCTTCCGCCGTCCGGTGCTGCACACCGACGCGGCGGCGGCCGGCCGGGCGCGGGCGCTGCTGACCGAGCACGGCGGCGGGACGCTCTCGTTCATCGCCACCTGGGACGGCAACCACTACTGGTTCGACGAGCAGGGCCGGGCGGCCGTCGCCTACCGGGTGGTGGGCACCGTCGCGCTGACCACCGGCGACCCGTTCGGCGCGCCGGAGGACCGCGCCGGGGCGGTGGCCGGCTTCGCCCGGTACTGCGACGCGCGCGGCTGGACGCCGTGCTTCTACAGCGTCTGCGGCGAGACCAGGGACGCCGCCGCGCAGCTCGGCTGGCGCTCGCTGCAGGTCGCCGAGGACACCGTGGTGCCGCTGCCCGAGCTGGCCTTCACCGGCCGCAAGTGGCAGGACATCCGCACCGCCCTCAACAAGGCCGGCAAGCAGGGCATCTCCGCGGAGTGGTGGGCGTACCACGAGGCGCCGCTCGCCCTGCGGGAGCAGATCCGGGCGATCTCCGAGGAGTGGGTCTCCGAGAAGGGCCTGCCGGAGATGGGCTTCACGCTCGGCGGGCTGGCGGAGCTGGACGACCCGGACGTGCGGGTGCTGATCGCGGTGGACGAGCAGCGGGTGCTGCACGGGCTGACCAGCTGGATGCCGGTGTACGAGGACGGCGTGCCGGTCGGCTGGACGCTGGACTTCATGCGCCGGCGCTCGGACGGCTTCCGCGGCGTCAGCGAGTTCCTGATCGCCTCGGCCGCGCTCGGCTTCAAGGAGGAGGGCGCGCGCTTCCTGTCGCTGTCGGGCGCGCCGCTGGCCCGCACCGGGCAGGACGAGGAGCCCACCGGGCTGCAGCGGATGCTGGACTGGA
Organism: Kitasatospora sp. NPDC127067; assembly: GCF_042724755.1. Taxonomy (NCBI): domain Bacteria; kingdom Bacillati; phylum Actinomycetota; class Actinomycetes; order Kitasatosporales; family Streptomycetaceae; genus Kitasatospora; species Kitasatospora sp. NPDC127067. The sequence continues at coordinate 24,871 of NZ_JBHXEM010000046.1, forward strand.
TGGGCAAGGTGCTGGAGCCGGTGTACGGCTTCCGCTCGCTGCTGGCCTTCAAGGCGAAGTTCCAGCCGGAGTACCGGCCGATGTACATGGCGTACCCCGACCCGGCCGCGCTGCCCGGCATCACCCGGGCGATCGGCAAGGCGTACCTGCCGCACCTGACGGCGGCCCAGGGCGTCCGGCTGATGCGCAAGCTCTCGAGCTGATCCGCCCCGGGGCGGGCGGGCGACCGCACGGGCTTCCCGGGCCCCGGACCCGGGTTGCCGCCGACGGACGCGGGTGGCCGGAAGCGCGGGGGCGCTTCCGGACGCCGCCGCCCGTCAGCCGAGCAGCTGGGCGAGCGCGCGGTCGGCGTCCAGGTGCAGGTGCTCCTCGCCCTCGGGGACGAGCAGCCGGCTGCGCCACAGGAAGCGGCGCAGGTCGGTCGTGTCGAACTGGAGCAGCGCGGTGCCCTCGGGGGCCCGCAGCTCGACCATGGTGCGCCGGCCGACCGCGGGCCGGACGTGGACGTCGCCGACGCCGGCCGGCAGCTCGATGCCGGCCGAGAGCAGCTGGCGCGCGAAGATCCAGACGATGTCCTCGGAGCCCCGGCGTTCGGCGGGCTCGTCCAGCGAGAACTCGGCGGGGAAGGCCATCCGGACGGCCAGCGGGTCCTCCGGCAGGTAGGAGAGCACCACCCGCAGCCGGACCGAGCGGTGGGGGGAGAGGATCAGACGGGCCTGGACGGGCTCTTCGACGGTGCGCACGGGTGGGTCCCTTCGGTTCGGTGCGAGGCCGCGGTGCGGCAGGTGGGGTCGGTGCGGCCTCACCCTGGTGAGAGTCCCGGGACGGGTGGCGATTACCGGGTTTCACGAGATATCGGATGTGATCCGGGTCACATCGATTTCCGGCCGCGCGGGCCGGGCGCGGCGCCTCGCCCGGAGGCCCGAACGGCGCCGGACCCGGTACGCTGGGCGGGTTGCCCGATCGCCGCCCGACCGCGGGGCGAGGCCGCTAAACCGCCTCTGACCTGCGATGATCCCCCCTCGGAGACCGTGAGTACTGCCGCCGCCTCCTCGATGCCGCTGTTCTCCGACGCACCGGAGTCGCAGGCGCCCGCCCGATCCGCCGGCCATGGCGCGCCCGCCGGTTCGCACCACCTCTCCCCGGCCTTCCCCGGCCGCGCCCCGTGGGGCACCGCGGGCAGGCTGCGGGCCTGGCAGCAGGGCGCGCTGGACAAGTACATCGAGACGCAGCCGCGCGACTTCCTCGCGGTCGCCACCCCGGGCGCAGGCAAGACCACCTTCGCGCTCACCCTGGCCTCGTACCTGCTGCACAACCACCTGGTGCAGCAGGTGACCGTCGTCGCGCCGACCGAGCACCTGAAGAAGCAGTGGGCCGAGGCCGCCGCGCGGATAGGCATCAAGCTGGACCCGGCGTACTCCTCCGGGCCGCTGTCCCGGGAGTACCACGGCATCGTGGTCACCTACGCGGGCGTCGGGGTCAACCCGATGCTGCACCGCAACCGGACCGAGGCCCGCAAGACCCTCGTGATCATGGACGAGATCCACCACGCCGGTGACTCCAAGTCCTGGGGCGAGGCCTGCTTCGAGGCCTTCGAGCCGGCCACCCGCCGACTGGCGCTGACCGGTACGCCGTTCCGCTCCGACACCAACCCGATCCCGTTCGTGGCGTACGAGGCGGGCGGCGACGGCATCCGCAAGTCCGTCGCCGACTACACCTACGGCTACGGGCACGCGCTGGCCGACCACGTCGTCCGCCCGGTCATCTTCCTCAGCTACAGCGGCAACATGCGCTGGCGCACCAAGTCCGGCGACGAGCTGGAGGCCCGACTCGGCGAGCCGATGACCAAGGACCTGATCGCCCAGGCCTGGCGCACCGCGCTGTCCCCGCAGGGCGAGTGGATCCCGGCCGTGCTCCAGGCCGCCGACCGGCGCCTCACCGAGGTCCGCAAGGCGATCCCGGACGCCGGCGGGCTGGTCATCGCCACCGACCAGAACGTGGCCCGGGCCTACGCCAAGATGCTGCGCGAGATCAGCGGGGAGAAGGTCACCCTGGTGCTCTCGGACGAGGCCGAGGCGTCCAAGCGGATCTCCGACTTCGCGGAGGGGACCTCGCGCTGGATGGTCGCCGTCCGCATGGTGTCCGAGGGCGTCGACGTGCCCCGGCTCAGCGTCGGGGTGTACGCGACCTCGATCTCCACCCCGCTGTTCTTCGCCCAGGCCGTCGGCCGCTTCGTGCGCGCCCGCAAGCGCGGCGAGACCGCCTCCGTGTTCCTGCCGACCATCCCGCTGCTGCTGGGCTTCGCCAACGAGATGGAGCTCCAGCGCGACCACGTGCTGGACCGGCCGAAGAAGGAGGGCGAGGGCCTCTTCGACGAGGAGGACCGGCTGCTCGCCGAGGCCGAACGGGCCAACGACGGGCCGGACGGCGCCGGCGGCGAGGAGTTCTCCTACGAGGCGCTGGGCTCCGACGCGGTCTTCGACCGGGTGCTGTACAACGCCATGGAGTTCGGCATGCAGGCCCACCCGGGGAGCGAGGAGGAGGAGGACTACCTCGGCATCCCGGGCCTGCTGGAGCCGGACCAGGTGCAGATGCTGCTCCAGAAGCGCCAGCACCGGCAGATCCAGCGCAGCAAGACCAAGCCCGCCGAGGAGGCCGACCTGCTGGAGCTGCCGGCCGAGCAGCGGCCGGTGGTCACCCACCAGGAACTGCGGGAGCTGCGCAAGGAGCTGAACGCACTGGTCGCCGCCTGGCACCACCGCACCAGCCAGCCGCACGGCACCATCCACAACGAGCTGCGCCGCCAGTGCGGCGGGCCGCTCACCGCGCAGGCCACCGTCAACCAGCTCAACGCGCGGATCGCGAAGATCCGGGAGTGGGCCAAGTAGCGGAGCCGCGAGCGCGCCCGGCCGGCGGACCGGGGGCGCGTCCGGTCATCGGACCGGGGGCGCTCCCGCACCCCGACGCACCCGGCGAATCGCGGGGGTTTGTCCGGAATTTGAGCCAGTGTTGAAGTTGATCACGCCCGAATTTTGGACAACCACTTCCGTCGCGTCATTTCCTTCACTACCTTTCCCCCACGCTCTTCCGCCGGGCAACCCCCGCGGGACGGCGTCGCGGGGCCGTGCGCGTCAAGGACGACGCCGTGCGGCCCGAGCGCGGCCACCCCCACCTGCGCGCGACACCGACCTTGGAACGGCGCCGCCCGCCCTGCGAGCGCCGCGGAAAGGATTGCCCGTCGTGACTGCCGAGACCTCCCAGACCCTGGACCGCGGCGTCCGGGTCCTCAAGCTCCTCGCCGACTCCGAGCGAGGGCTCACCGTGACCGAGCTGGCCGCCCGGCTGGCCGTCAACCGGACGGTGGTCTACCGGCTGCTGGCCACCCTGGAACAGCACGGCCTGGTCCGCCGGGACATCGGCGGGCGCGCCCGGGTGGGCCTCGGCGTGCTGCGCCTCGCGCACCGGGTGCACCCGCTGCTGCGCGAGGCCGCGCTGCCGGCCCTGCGCAGCCTCGCCGAGGACCTCGGCGCCACCGCCCACCTGACCCTGGTGGACGGCAACGAGGCGCTGGCCGTCGCCGTGGTCGAGCCCAGCTGGACCGACTTCCACGTCGCCTACCGGACGGGCCTGCGCCACCCGCTCACCGAGAGCGCGGCCGGCCGGGCGATCCTGGAGGCGCGCACCTTCCCCAGCCAGCGCAGGCCCGAGCAGGGCTTCGTCATCACCCGTGCGGAGGAGCAGTCCGGGGCGAGCGGGGCGGCCGCCGCACTGGTCGGGCTGAGCGGCATCGAGGGCAGCGTCGGCGTGGTGATGCTGAACGGCATGGTGCCCGAACGGGTCGGCCCCCGGGTGGTCGAGGCGGCGACCGAGGTGGCCGACGCCCTGAGGTAGCGCCCGCACACGGTGTCGGGTGTGTTTGGATTCCCCTTGTGTCCGACACCAAGCTCCCCAAGGCCCTCACCACCCCGCGGACCCGCGCGCTCGCGCTGTGCGGGGTGCTGGTCGCCGCGCTGTTCGGCGTGGCCGCCTTCGTTCCGCTGCCGTACACCCTCACCTGGCCGGGCCTGACCGCGGACACGCTGGGCTCGTTCCAGGGCAAGCCGGTGCTCACCATCACCGGGGCGCCGCTGCGCACCACCGAGGGCGAGCTGCGGATGGTCACCATCACGGCGACCAACGCGGGGCAGAAGAACACCTTCTGGCGCTCGCTGCAGGCGTGGTTCGACCCCGAGGAGGCGGTGCGCCCGACCGAGACGGTCTACCCGGAGAGCAACCCGGTGAAGGCCGACGAGGCGACGGCCCAGCAGATGGCCGAGTCGCAGGACGCCGCCACCGCGGCCGCGCTGGGCTACCTCCACCTGTCGCCGGACCAGGTGAAGGTCAAGGTCGACCTGGGCGAGGTCGGCGGGCCGAGCGCCGGCCAGATGCTGGCGCTGGGCATCGTCGACAAGCTGGCCGGCGACGGCAAGGGCGGCGACCTCACCGGCGGGCTCACCGTCGCCGGCACCGGCACCATCGACAAGGACGGCACCGTCGGCCCGGTCGGCGGCGTCCCCCTGAAGACGCAGGCGGCCGCCCGGGACGGCGCGACGGTGTTCCTGCTGCCCAAGGACGAGTGCGCGGACGCCAAGGTGAACACCCCGGCGTCGCTGCGCCTGGTGCCGGTCGGCACCCTCGCCGAGTCGGTCTCCGCCCTCCAGGCGCTGAGGAGCGGCGGCAGCGTCCCCTCCTGCTGACCGGGCGCCGCCCCTCCCGCACGGGGCCGGCCCGGTCGGCGGGGTCAGACCCCGAAGGCCATCTCGGCGAAGTCCTCGCCCACCCGGGTGCTCAGCCGGGCGGCGATCCCGGCCAGCCGGTGGGCCTGGGCCATCGGCAGGGAGACCGAGATCGCGCCGATGCCGGTGCCCGCGACGACCGGCACCGCCGCACCCGCCGTGCCGAGCGCGTACTCCTGGAACTGGGTGATCGGGACGGCCCGCCGCGGGCCCTGGCGCGGCAGCAGCGGCAGGCAGGCCGGGTCCCGCAGGGTGAACGGGGTGAACGGCACCATCGGGTAGCGGGCCAGGTGGGCCCGGCGCTCCTCGGCCGTCATCAGGGCCAGCAGGGTCTTGCCGGCCGCGTGGGCGTGCGCGCCGGCCCGGAAGTCGTGCCGGTCGACCAGCGGCGCGCCGGGGGCCTCGGCGGCCTCGACCAGTTCCACCTCGCCGTGCCGGTACCAGGTGAAGTAGACGGCGGCGGACAGTTCGTCGGCGAGCACGCCCAGCAGCGTCCGGAGCCGGGCCCGGCCGGTCGCCGGGCCGTCGTCCCGGATCAGCCCGGCGACCGCGGGGCCGGTCCGGTAGAGCCCGCTGCGGCGTTCCAGGTAGTGGTCGTGCACCAGGGTGCGCAGCAGGTGGTAGGCGGTGCCCAGGGCGAGATCGGTGTCCCGGGCGAGCTGCTTGGCGGTGGCGCCCTTGGGGTAGCGGGCGGCCGCCTCCAGCAGGCGCAGGGCGCGCTGGGCGGAGGCGATGAGGGTGGGGGCGGTACCGACGGCCGCGACCGCGTTCGTCATGCCGGGGCCGACCCGGCGCGGGGCGCGGCTGCCGCGGGTATCAGCGGACCGGAGGGCGGCGCGAGAGGTAGTAGAACGTTCATATAGAAATCTTGGGGCCGTCGGCGCCTCACGCATATGCCCGAATCGGCGCGTCGGACCGATCCGATCCGCCTACTCGGCGGCGGCCTGGTCGACCAGCGGCAGGATCCGGTACGGCACCGGGTTCTCCAGCACGATCGCCGTGGACGAGCGGACGATCCCGTCGAAGCCCAGCACCCGGTCGATCACCCGCTGCAGATCGGCGTTGGACCGGGCCACGATCCGCACCAGCATGTCCCCGATCCCGGTGATGGTGTGCAGTTCCAGCACCTCCGGCACGCTCGCCAGGTGCGCCCGCACGTCCGCGCCCTGGCCCTGGGAGATCTCCAGCGTGGCGAAGGCCGTCACCGGGTAGCCGATCGCCGCCGGGTCCACCTCCGGGCCGAAACCGCCGATCACGCCCTTGGCCTGGAGCCGGTCCAGCCGGGCCTGCACGGTGCCCCGGGCGACCTGCAGCCGGCGCGAGCACTCCAGCACCCCGATCCGGGGCTCCTCGGCGAGCAGCCGGATCAGCCGGCCGTCCAGGAGGTCGATGGTGTCGTTGGTGCTGCCCGCCGGGGCGGCGGACGGGCCTTGCGCGGCGGCGGAAGACCCCTGCGGAGCGGAGGAAGATCCCTGCGGAGCGGCGGAGTTGGGCGAGCCGGGGGAGCTCGGGACGTGAGCGGGGGGCATCGACGGCACCGTCCTGTGGTGGGCATTCTGTACAGCGGCGCGGCCGATTCTCCCGTTCCGGGGCACAGCTTGACCAGGAGGAAACGGAACAGTTGCGCGCAGGTCGGACCGGCGCCACCCTCCAGCCACACCCCCGTGCGCAGGGCCCCACCCCCGGTGCCCGGGACGGCCAGGATGGTCCGTACGCATACCGGGAGGGCAGTCATGACCGACACCGCCGCCGAACCCGTCCTGTTCGGGGCCGGCCTCGTACCGGACCCCGCGGAGGAGGGGCCGCTGCCGATGGGCCGCGCCGACGCGGTGGTCTTCGCGGTCGCCGACGCCGAGCGGGCGGCCCGCCGCTACTGCGCCGCGCTCGGGCTGCGCTGTACCGCGTACGCCGGGCCGCGGACCGGGGACCCGGAAACCCTCTCGTACGTGCTCGCCGCGCCGGGGACGCGGATCGTGCTCACCTCCCCGGTGCGGACCACCGGCCCGCGTGGCCGGGAGCTGACCGCGTACCTCGACCGGTACGGGGACGGGGTGCTGGACCTCACGGTGAGCGTGCCGGACGTCTACTACGCCTACGACTACGCGGTGGACCGGGGCGCGCTGTCGCTGACCGAGCCCTACGAGGCGCGGGACGACTACGGCGCGGTGGTGCTGGCCACCATCGGCGTGCCGGGCGGGACCAGGCACACGCTGGTGGACCGGGCGGGGTACGTGGGGCCGTACCTGCCGGGGTACGTGCCGTGCGACGGCTTCTGACGGCGCCCGCCGTGCGACCGTCCGCTGTCCGACCGCTCGCGGTGCGACGGCCGGCGGTGCCGCCGCCCGTCGCCTGACGGGGTGACGGGCTGTCGGGGTCCGCGCGTCAGCGGACCACCGTCTCCACGATCGGCGCGTGGCCGTTCCAGGAGGCGAAGACCGAGTTGGCCTCGTCGCCGCGGGTGAAGTCGACCCGCAGCCACTGTCCGTCGGTCCACACCTGCATCTGCCAGCCCGGGTCCGGGGCGGCGGACACCAGGGTGGCCCGGTCCGGCTTCAGGTCCAGTGCGACCTTGCCGCCGGGGATCGGGTAGCTCTTCACCGTGGACGTCGCGGTGGCGGTGGGGGCGGGCCGGCGGCCGGGCGACGCGGCGGTGGTGGCGGGAGCCGGGCCGTGCGGGGCGGTGGCGGCGGTGGTGGTCGGGGAGGCCGCCGGGGAAGGGGTCGTGGACGGTGCGGTGGAGCGCGGCTGGTCCGGCGTGGCGGGCGCGGAGTGCGGCGTGCCCTCGGCCTTCGGGGAGGGCAGCGCGATCGCCGTGGGCTGCTCGAACGCGGCGCCGGTCAGCACCGCGTGCACGCCGAGCCAGGACAGCGCCACCGCCGCCCCGGTGGCCGCCGCCCAGGCGCCGAGCTGTACCAGTCCGTTCCGCATCGTCCGCACATCCTGCCGTATTTCCAAACGGATGGAGACCGGCACCCCCGGTATTCGGCAGGGCAGTTGCACAATGTCCGGACCCACCCCCGAGGTACAGACCACTGATCGGCGATGGCGTACCGTGCAGGCCCATGGCAACAGTGCTCGTGGTCGAGGACGACCCCTTCGTACGCTCCGCCCTCATCCGCCACCTGACCGACACCGGTCACGCGGTCCGCAGCGTGGGCACGGCTCTGGAGGCGCTGCGGGAGGTCGCCCAGGTCGGCTGCGACCTGGTGATCCTCGACCTCGGACTGCCCGACCTGGACGGCAGCGAGGCGCTCAAGATGATCCGGGGCCTGACCAATGTGCCGGTGATCATCTCCACCGCCCGGGACGACGAGGCCGAGATCATCCGGCTGCTCAACGACGGCGCCGACGACTACTTGGTGAAACCTTTCTCCGGGGAGCACCTCAGCGCCCGGATGACCGCCGTGCTGCGCCGCTTCGGCAGCGGCGCGGCGCCCGTCGCCCAGGTGCTGCGGGTCGGCGGACTGGCCATCGACCTCCAGCGGCGGGAGGCCGCGCTGGACGGGAGCCCGCTCGACCTGACCCGCCGTGAGTTCGACCTGCTGGCCTTCCTGGCGGCCCGGCCCGGCGTGGTGGTGCCCCGCAAGGAGATCCTCGCCGAGGTCTGGCAGCAGACCTACGGCGGCGACCAGACCATCGACGTCCACCTCTCCTGGCTGCGCCGCAAGCTCGGCGAGACCGCCTCCAACCCCCGCTACCTGCACACCGTCCGGGGCGTCGGGGTCCGGCTGGAAGCCGTCGGGGGCGTGGCGGAGCACCGGACATGAGGCGCTTCGGGCGCTCGCTGCGCTGGGCCCTGATCAAGGCCGCCGTCGCCGGGACCACCATGGTCGCGCTGGCCTTCCTGATCCCGCTCGGACTGATGGTCCAGCAGACCGCACGGGACCGGGCCTTCACCGCCGCCGAGCGGCAGGCCGCGGCGCTCGGGCCGGCCCTGGCGATCACCACCGACGAGGACGCGATCACCCGGGCGCTGGCCAGTACGGACGCCGGCGGGCAGGGGCGGATGGCGGTGCACCTTCCGGCGGCCGGGCAGCCCGCCGGGGCGGGCGGCGGCGGCGAGCTCCACGGCGGCGCGGCGGCCGGTGGGGGAAGCGGAGCGGGCGGAGGAATTGGAGCCGGCGGCGCGGCAGCCGGTGGCGGGAGCGGAACCACCGGCGGGAGCGGAGGCGGCGGCGACGCGGTCCACGCCGTCGAGGGCGACGGAGCCGGGCCGGGCGGAGGCGGCCCCGGGACGGTAGCCGCCGGGACCGGCGAGCCCGGGGGCCCGATGCTGGGGGAGGGACGCGCCACCACGGCCGACGTCGCCACGGCCGGCGGGCAGGGCCGCTCCTTCACCGTGAAGGTGCCCGGCGGGTACGCCCTGCTCCAGCCCGTCGCGGTGGACACCGGGCGGACCGCGGTGGTCGAGGTGTTCGTGGCCGAGAGCGACCTCACCCGGGGCGTCGCCACGGCCTGGCAGGTGCTCTCCGCCGTGGCACTCGGCCTGGTCGCCATCTCGGTGCTGGTCGCCGACCGGATGGGCAGCCGCATCGTCGCCTCCGCGCGCAAGCTCGCCACCGCCGCCCGCTCGCTCGGCGCCGGGAACCTCTCCGTGCGGGTCCCGGTGGAGGGCAAGCAGGTCGAGGGCAGCCCCGAGGAACTGCGCGAGGCCGGCCACGCGTTCAACACCATGGCCGACCGGGTGGTCCAACTCCTCGCCGCAGAACGGGAACTGGCCGCCGACCTGTCGCACCGGCTGCGCACCCCGCTGACCGTGCTGCGGCTCAACGCCGCCTCGCTCGGCGAGGGCGACGCGGCCGACGCCACCCGGCACGCGGTCGCCCAGCTGGAGCGCGAGGTCGACCAGATCATCCGCTCGGCCCGCCGCGCCCCCGAGGACGCGCCCGCCGTCGCCGTCGGCTGCGACGCCGCCGAGGTGATCCGGGAACGGGTCGCCTTCTGGTCGGCGCTGGCCGAGGACGAGGGGCGCCGCTGGCAGCTGGCCGGCGCCGAGCGGGCGGCGCCGGTGCCCGTCCAGCGCGGGGACCTCGCGGCCGCCGTCGACGCGCTGCTCGGCAACGTCTTCCGGCACACCTCCGTCGGGACCGCCTTCTCGGTGGACGTGCTCGCCACCGACTGCTCGGTGATCGTGCTGGTCGGCGACGCCGGACCGGGGTACAGCGACCCGGCGGCCGCCCTCAAGCGCGGCGAGGGGCACGGCGGCGAGGGCTCCACCGGCCTCGGCCTGGACATCGTCCGCAAGCTCGCCGAGTCCACCGGCGGGGACGTCGCGCTCGGCCGCTCCGCGGTGCTCGGCGGCGCCGAGACCCGGCTGCGGCTGCGCACCGGGCCCCAGGAGGCGGAGCCCGCGCGGGGCGGACGGCGGCGGAGCCGGGGCGCGCTGTTCCAGAGGTGAGGGGGCGACCGCCGTCCAAGTTCCGGCCGTCCGGGTTCCGGCTGTCCAGGTTTCGGCCGTCTTGGTTTCGGCCGTCCGGGTTCAGGTTGTCCCGGTTCCGGCCGTTCGCGCTCCGCCCGCGACGGAGTGCGGCCGGTCAGAGCCACTTTGTCACGCTGAGTAGTTGATTGTGTCCGGTTCCGTTCGGACGGCATCCGGTATCGTCGCTGGTTGGCCGAGCCGTGGACGGAGTGGACAGTGACAGCGGTGCAAGACGAGCGCAGCCCGGTGCGGACCGCACCCGACCCCTCGCCCGCCCCCCTGTCGGACCGGCTGCGCCGGGCCCTCGGAGCCCCCGTCCGGGCGCTGCGCGAGGCCCCCCGGCGTCCGCTGCTGGCGGCCTCCGCCGTGGCGCTGCTGTCCCTGCTGGTGTACGCGGTGGTCCGCCACTTCGTCCACACCTCGATGGTGGACATGATCGTCTACCGGGCCGAGGGCGCCGCCGTGGCCAACGGCACCGACCTGTACGCGCTGCGCGTCACCGAGTGGAACCTGCCCGCGACGTACCCGCCGTTCGCGGCGATGCTGTTCGTCCCGACCACCTGGTTCCCGGTGCCCTTCCTCCGGGTGGCGATCACTCTCGGCAACGTCGGGCTGCTCGCCCTGCTGACCCACCTGTCCTTCAAACTGGTCGGCTGGCCGCGCCGCGAGCTGCGGCCGATCGGCGTGATCCTGGCGACCGGCCTCGGGGTCTGGCTCGAACCGGTCTTCACCACGCTCCGCTACGGCCAGATCAACCTCGCGCTGGCCTGCCTGATCCTCTGGGACCTCACCCGTGCGGACGGGCGGCGGAGCAAGGGCGTGGCGATCGGCATCGCCGCCGGTATCAAGCTCACCCCCGGCCTGTTCGCGGTCTACCTGCTGATCACCGGTCGGATCCGGGCCGCCTTCGTGGCGGGCCTCACCTTCCTCGGCACCTTCCTGCTCGGCGCCCTGGTCCTGCCGGACGCCACCTGGGGCTTCTGGACCAAGTACCTCTACGACTCCTCCCGGGTCGGCAAGACCTGGATCGTCGACAACCAGTCGATGCGCGGCGCCTTCGCCCGCCTGCTGCACAGCGCCGACCCCGGCACCGTCGCCACCCTCGGGGCCGGCCTGATCGCGCTGGCGGGCCTCGCGGTCTCCGCCTGGGCCGCGCGCAGCGGCCGCTGGCTGCCCCGGGCCGAGGCCTGGGGCGTCTGCTGCGCGGCCGTCACCGCCGTCCTGATCTCGCCGATCAGCTGGACCCACCACTGGGTCTGGTGCGTGCCGATGCTCGTCCTGCTCGCCGCCGAGGCCTCGGTCGAGCACGCCCGCCCGTCCGGCGTCCGCCGGCTGCGCTGGCGGGTCGTCTTCTGGGCCACGCTGGTCGCGTTCCTGTCCTTCGCGATGTGGGCCGCGAAGCCGGTCGGCCTGGCCGTCCTCGACATGTCACCGTGGCGCCAGCTGCCGACCTCGGTCTATCCGTGGGTCGGACTCTGCTTCCTGCTCGCCGCCGCCGTCCGGATAAGGGCCCGACGGCGTTCGGCCGGCGCGCCGCTGGTCCGGCTGCCCGGACAGCGGGACGCCGGAGGGCCGGACACCGCCCGCGGTCGTCAGCAGGCCCCCGCGGCCCGCTGAGCCGGCGGGGGCACCGCTCCTGCTTCCCCGCTCCCGTTGCCGCCGCTGGTCCTTGCGGGCGTGGTCGCGTTCCTGGGGGTGTTCGTCCGGGTGCTGATGCTGGTGCTGCTGGTTCGGGTGCTGGTGCTGGTGCTGGTGTACGAGCCGGTGCACGCTGCGGCGCATGCCTAGGCGAGCAGTTCGGCGAGCGAGCCGTCCATGTCCAGCGCGGCCAGCTCGCTGCCCGGCGGAACCAGCCGGTGCGCCCGCTCCAGCCAGGCCGCGACGGCCGGCAGCGGGGCCTCCAGCAGGGCGTCCCCGGCGGGCGAGCTCAGCGCCAGACAGAGCACGCTGCGCCGGCCCGAACGGGTCGGCCAGATCCGCACGTCACCCTGGCCGCACGGGCGGAAGGTGCCCTCGACCAGCAGCTCGCGGGCGAACACCCAGGTCACCGGCGAACCGGTGTCCAGGTGGAAGGTGATGTACACCGCGTACGGGTCGTGGCTGCCGTAGGACAGCCGGGCCGGGACGGGGACGCTGTGCTCCGGCGAGAGCACCAGGTTGAGCTCCAGCTCGTGCTCGACGACGCTGACGGGACGCTCCATGATCGTCTTCCTCTCTGCCTTCGGGCGGTGCCCGGTTCCGGGCCCCTGTGACCTTTGAGAGGGCGGTCCGCACCGGCTCTTACACACGTTTCCGGGATTTCTTCGGGAAGTTTGGTGAGGGTGGTGAACGGCGGGTGGCACGGCGCGCGAGCAAACGTCGTGCGCTGGGTTCCCTACCTTGAGCTACCCCCTGCTGTCCGGGGAATCGCGAACTTTCCGTCACGGCTTCGGTGAGGTACTACCCTTTGTGACTGTCCGGCGACTGTCCGCCCATCGGTGGCGCCCCCACGCGCGCCGAGCGCAGGGCGCGCGCCGGGTCGTGCGCGCGCGTGGACGCGTCTGCGGTGGTCGGGCCCGGTCGGCCCGCGCCGTCCTCGTCAGGACCTGCCAGGAAAGAAGACCCCCATGACGGACCGCCCCTTCGCCGCCGACGGCGACCCGGCCGTCGCACCCGAGCCCGGCTACTACCCCGACCCCTCCATCCCAGGCTTCGTCCGGTACTGGGGCGGCTCGGCCTGGGTGCCCGGCACCAGCCGGCCCGCGCCCGCCGGCGGCGAGGTGCTGCAGCCGCCCCGGTACGCGACGCGGCGGCCCGCCCCGGGGGGTGCGGCGGTGCGGCCGCCGGTGGTGCCGATGGTGGTGCCGGAGCCGGCCGGGGTCCCGGAGGCGGCAGCGGCGCCGGAGCCGGTGGCTCCGGAGCGGATGGCCCCGGAGCCGGTGGTGCCGGGGGCGGTGGCGGAGGTACGGGTCGGGCCGCCCGCGGGTGGGGGTGACACCGGGCCGGTGTACTTCGACCAGACCTCGGGTGGGGCGTCCTTCGTGCTCGGGCCGCGGGTGGCGGAGGTGATCGGCGGGCCGGTGTTCCGGACGGTCGACGGGCCGGGCGTTTCATCGGGCGTTTCGCCGGGGGTTTTGCCGGTGGCCCCGTCGGGCTTCGCCGGTGCCGGGCTGCCCGGGCCCCTGGAGGGGCCGGTGGCCGTCGGTGCGGTGCCCGAGGCGGTCCAGGGGGCGGGCGCGGCCCTGGGTTCGGGGCCGGCCCCGGTGCCCGTGGTCGGGGAGTCCGGGTGGCAGGCCGATCCCCGGGCGCAGCCGGGCCTGATGGAGACGGGCGACGCGCCGCGTTGGGTCTCCTGGGGGGTGCTTCCGGAGGCGCTCGATGCGGAGGAGGGGTGTGCGGAGCCCGGGCGTGCTCCGGCTGCCGTCGAACTGGCCGCGGCCGGCGCTCCCGCCGCGGCGGTGACCGTGCGGGAGACGCCGGTGCCGGCCGTTCTGGCCTCGGGCCCGGTGCCGATGGTCGGCGAGAAGGCGATTCCGGCCCTGGTCCAGGCCCCGGCCCCGGCTGCGGTCGCCCCGAAGCCGGTGACTGCGGTCGCCGCGACCGCCGGGGCCATGGCGGCCGCCGCCGCCCCGCTGCCGGCCGTACGGACGGTGCGGGAGACCGCCGTCCAGCCCCGCCCGTCCGCCGCCGCCCCCGCCGCCACCGCGCCTTCCCGGGCGGCCGGCGTCACCCGCACCGCCCGGACGGCCCGCACCGCCCGGGTCGCCGTGCCGGCCGGCCTCGGCCGTCGCCTGGCGGCGCGGACGGTGGACACCGCCGTGCTGCTGGTGGTCGCGGTCGCCGCCGGCATTCCGCTCGGCCGCTCGGTGACCGACCACCTCCAGCAGAAGGTCGACCAGGCCCGGATGGCCAGCGCCCTCAGTCGGCGTCAGATCCAGGTCTGGCTGGTGGACGACGTGGTGCTGGGCAAGATCGCCGTCCTGATCGGCATCCTGCTGTTCGTCAGCCTGCTCTACGAGGTGCTGCCGGTCGCCCGTACCGGCCAGACCTTCGGCAAGCGGCTGGCCCGGATCCGCGTGGTGGACACCGCCGCTCCGGCCGGCCGGACCAGACTGAGCCTCGGCCGCTCGCTCCTCCGGTGGGCGGTGCGGCAACTCGGCACGGTGCTGCTGCTCGGCCTGGTCTGGCCGGTGTTCGACCGGACGGCGCGGCGGGGGTGGCAGGACCGCGCGGCCCGCACCCGGGTGGTGCGCGGCTGAGGGCCGGTAGGCCCAGTGCAAAACGGACAAAATGTCCCAAACATCGAGAATGTGTGATGTTCTACTCGGGGTCATGAGCACCCACGACCCCTCAGGCCCCCAGCCGGAGGGGGGCGGCAAGCCCTCCTTCGACAAGCAGCCCCCGCAGTCGGGCGGCGGCACGCCGGAAGGCGAGCCGTCGGGCCCGACCCCGTCCCACGAGCCGCCCGAGCCGCCCCACGAGCCGTCCGGCGGCCCCGGCGCCTACCAGGGCACCTACGGAGGAAGCCCGTACGGCGAGCCGACCCCCGGTCAGAGCCCGTACGGCCAAGCCCCGTACGGCCAACCCCCGTACGACCGGACGCCGCCCGGGTACGGCCACGGCTACGGCCCCGGCGCGTACGGCACCCCCGGCGCCGGCCCCGTCCCCGGCATGCCGCCGCTCGGCACCTGGCCCAAACGGATCCTCGCCCGGCTGATCGACTACCTCCTGGTGCAGGCCGTCGCCGTGATCATCGTGGGACCCTTCGTCGACCTCGGCACGCGCAACGGCTCCACCGAGGCGTTCTGGCTCGGTTGCGCCATCTACCTCGTCTACGACGCCCTGATGCTCAGCCGGGACGGCCAGACCCTCGGCAAGAAGGCGACGAAGGTCCGCGTCGCCATGCTCGTCGACGGGAACAAACCGACCCCGGCCGCCGCCTGGACCCGCGCAGCCGTCTTCATCCTCCCGGCCGTGCTCTGCTGCGCCGCGCTCTGGTGGATCATCGACGGGTTCTTCGGCGTCTTCGACAAGCCCTACCGGCAATGCCTGCACGACAAGGCCGCGAAGACCGTGGTGGTCACCACGGAGGTCTGAGCGGCGGCGCAGGACACACCGGCGCCCGGCGGCGGATCAGCGCTGCCGGGCGTACGCGTGCCCGGTGGCGGCCGCAGCGGGGCGGGGCGCCCGCGCCGGGTCCGCGGCGCCCGCCTCCACGGTCGCGTCCCCCACAGTCGCGGCCCCCGCGGTGGCGGCCCTCGCGGTGGCGGCGGACATCGAAAGCACCGTCACCACGGTGCCGAGCACCAGCGCGAACCCCACCAGCACCGCGACCGCCAGGACGCCCGAAGCACCCGAAACGGCCAGCAGCACCACCGTGGTGGCGACGACGGTGAACGAGCCGAGGCAGACCTGGGCGACGGAGGGGCGCGGCATGGCGGAGGTCCTTCGCACGTCGGGGGAAACGGGCGGGAATGGTGCCGGGTTCCAGCGGTCCTACCCCGCGGGGAGACGGGTACGTCCAGGCTAGCCCCCGAACGCGGGGGCACAGGGGGCGCACGGGCTCACCCCGGGGTCGTCCGGCCCGGTCGGTACGGTGAGGCGAAACCCGTCGACACCACGCACCGCCGCACACCACCGCACCCGGGGGAACCGACCATGCCCATCCCCGCCGACTGGCCCACCACCGAGGCCGAGGCACTCGCCGAACAGGAGCGGCTGCGCCCGCTCGTCCAGGCCCACGACGACAAGGGCCCCGGCGACCCGGCCCCCGGCGACCCGGGCCCCGACGCGCTCGTCGCCGGCGTGGACGTCGCCTACGACGACGACCACGACCTCGTCGCCGCCGCAGCCGTCCTGCTCGACCCCGACACCCTCGCCGTCGTCGAACAGGCCACCGCCGTCGGCCGGATCGCCTTCCCGTACGTCCCCGGACTCCTCGCCTTCCGCGAACTCCCCGCCGTCCTCGACGCACTGGCCGCACTCACCCGCACCCCCGACCTCGTCGTCTGCGACGGCTACGGCCTCGCCCACCCCCGCCGCCTCGGCCTCGCCAGCCACCTCGGCGTCCTCACCGGACTGCGCACCCTCGGCGTCGCCAAGACCCCCTTCACCTTCGACCACCACGAACCCGACGCGCCCCGCGGCTCCTGGACCCCGCTCACCGACCCCGCCACCGGCGAGGAGGTCGGCCGCGCCGTCCGCACCAGGGAAGGCGTGAAACCCGTCTTCGTCTCCGTCGGCCACCGCACCGGCCTCGACACCGCCGTCCGCACCACCCTCCAACTCGCCCGCCACTACCGCCTCCCCGAAACCACCCGGCACGCCGACTCGCTCTGCCGACGCGCCCTCACCGACGCCCGACGGACCGGGACGACCGCGAACTGACCAAGCCCCGGGCGGGATTCGGGCCCGGTGTGTTAGACATGAGACACCGGGGCCCGGCCCCGACCGCCAGGGACGGACGCACGGGGGAGGCGCCGAAATGGGATCAGGGACCACCGGAACCGGATCGACCGGCGGAGCCGGACAGGGCTACCGCATCGAAGTCGAACAACTCCGCGCCTTCGCCGGCCAAGTACGGCTGCTGCTCGCCGACTTCCAGAAACACGCCGACGGCAGCGACACCCACGGCCGCAGCGGCATCGGCAAGAACGCCTTCGGCACCTTCGCCGAAGCCACCGAGATCCACGGCCGCTACGGCACCATGCGGGACGCGCTGCGCGACGTCCTCAACCAGCTCCAGGAAGCCGTGAACGAGGCCCAGCAGAAGGCCGACCTCACCGCCACCAACTACGAGGAGCAGGACCAGCACGCCGCCGCGAAACTCAAACTCGGCGACGACGGCTGGTCCGTCGCCCACCCCTCCGCCGGCAGCCAGGCCGCGGCCCAGCAGAACCTCACCCCGTCCACCCGCGGCAACGCCACCGTCTGACCGCCGCCCGCCCGGACCGAACGGAGGCCGACCGCCCGTGGTCTACACCGACTTCACCAAGTACAGCCACGCCCAGCTCCGCACCATGGCACAGGCCCTCGACCCCGGCGCGGTGATGGCCGCCGGAGACCCCTGGCGCAAGGCCGCCGACACCCTCAAACAGATCCGCCAGACCCTCACCAAAGCCAGCACCGAAGCCGCCACCTCCTGGGAAGGCACCACCAGCGACGCCTTCCACACCCGCATGCTCACCCTGGCCGCCAGCATCAACAACGCCGCCGCCTACGCCAACGACGCCGCCAACATCCTCCACACCGCCTCCGAAGCCATGGCCAAGGCCAAGCGCGACATGCCCGAGGAACCCGGCAACTGGGACAAGGTCAAGGACACCGTCGGCGACGCCCTCTTCGGCGACGACGACGAACACCTCCCCCTCGCCGACCGCAAGAAGGCCGAAGCGGCCGCCATCATGCAAACCCTCGCCATGCACTACCGCATCGCCACCCCGGCCCTGAAGCCCCCGCCGCCACTGGATGCGAAGAGGCCGCCGGTGAATCCCGGGGGACGGGACGACTTTTCCGACCAGACTGCCAGCGATCAGAGCGCACTTGTTGCGGCGGGCGGTTTGATGACCGGTATGGGTGCCGGCAACCTGCATTCGGTTGGGGGGACCGCCGGTAAGTCCGCGAATGCCTCGACGGCTCCCCAGAACCGCAACGTGAGCAGTGGCGGTGCTGCTTCTAAGCCGGCGACGGCCTCAGGAAGCACTCCGATCGCCCCGGAACCAGGGATCAAGGGCGGAACGGCCAAGGCCCCGGGAAAGCCCGGAGAGGCCAACTATGGAGCGGGAACCGCCGTCAATGGCGTGAACACCGTTTCGAAGCCCACGGCGGCTGCGCCGTCGCCGGTCGGTGTTACGGGTATGCCGACCCCCACCGCGGCTGGAGCACAGACCGGTGCCGGTCCCACGTGGCTCGGCCCCGGAAAGGGAGAACCGGCGCCCGGCATGTTCGACGGCGGACGAGAGAAGCAGACACCCGCCGAACGGGGAACGATCGGCCGGAATGACCAGCGGGGCGGGCCGGCCGACGTTCGTGGTGGCGCCGCACGGAGCGCTGAGGGCATTCACGGAGGCACTCCCGGCCTGGTCGGCCCCGGAGCCGGCCGAACGGGCGGCACTGTGGTCGGCGACGGTGGACGAGCGCTACCAGGCGGCAAGGGATCTGTGGGTGAAGCGACCCCGGGGGGCAAGAAGGCTTTCACCGAGGGCGGTTCCGGTCTGGGGCAGCGCAACCGGATTCGGGCGGAGTCGACAGGTACCTCTGGAGCATCCTCGGGGTCCGCAGTTCCATTCGGTGGGCCGCACGGGCCTGCCAAGGACAAGGAGAAGGCCAGAAAGCGGCCGGACTACCTGGTGGAGGACGAGGAGACCTGGGCGTCAGGGGAGTCCACCAACACGAACGTGGTGAAATGACCCTGGTTCTTCTGGAGACCAGGTAATTCGATCGGAGCCCTCGTGGTTCGCGGACCACAGGGCTACCGCTGTGCTGAGTGGGGTGACCGGCCTTGGGAGACTGGCGGCTTCGGCGTGGGGCGGCTGCGCTGGCAGTTGGCGGCCTGGTCGCCGTGATGGGGGCAGGGCCGGCCTGTGCGGACAGCACCCGTGACGCGCAATGGGTGCTGGCCAGCTACCGAGCAGACAGTGCGCTCTGGCCGGTATCGCAGGGCAGCGGTGTGACCGTAGCTGTCATCGACAGCGGTGTCATGAAGGATCATCAGGATCTGACCGGACAGGTCCTGTCCGGTGCTGATTTCTCCGGAGAAGGCAGCGATGGCACGGTCGACAAGGATGGTCACGGCACCGGGATGGCCAGCCTCATCGCGGGCCACGGGCACGGCGACAATGCGGGAATCATGGGACTGGCACCCAAGGTCGAGATCCTTCCAGTGCGGGTGAGCTGGACCCCCAATGACACCGTGGCGCAGAGTGGCTTGGCAAAGGGAATCCGGTTCGCGGTGGACCGCGGTGCCAAGGTGATCAACATGTCGATCGGCGGTTATTCGGGGACCGACCAGGAGACCAGGACAGCGGTGAAGTACGCCGTCGACCACGACGTGGTCCTCGTCGCGTCGAACGGGAACAGCGGACAACAGGGTGCGCCGGTTGAGTACCCGGCCGCCTTTCCGGGTGTGCTGGCAGTTGGAGCGGTGGACCGGCTGGGACATCTGTGGGAGAAGTCCACATACGGACCGGAGACCACGCTGACGGCTCCCGGGGCGGAGATCTACCGGGCTAGCGCGAAGTCCTCGGCAGGGTACGGGGTTGGCAACGGCACCTCGGACTCGACCGCCTACGTGTCCGCCACTGCGGCGTTGATCAGGGCGAAGTACCCGAACCTGTCTGCGGGGCAGGTGGTCAATCGGATGATCAAGACGGCCACTCCTCCGGCGGACGGTTCGGCGGTGCCGAGTGACCGGTACGGGTTCGGGGTTCTGGCGCCGGCGAAGGCGTTGGAGGCGAATCCTGCCGTGGACAACGGGCCTCGGGAGAATCCGTTGGTGGGGCGGAAGGAGTCGCAGGGGGCGCCGCCGGTGGACGATCCGACGGATGGGGTTTCGGAGGAGGCTGTCGCCCCGGGGGCGGATGGTGGCGGGAGCGGCGGGAGCGGGGTGGGGGTCGTGGTGGGGGTGGCGGCCGGGGGTTTGGTGTTGGTGGTCGGTGGCGTCGTGGCGCTGGTGGTGCGGGCGCGGCGGCGGGGGGCGGCTGGTGGGGGGTCGTATCAGTGAGTGGCGAGCCATTCGTCGCGTAGGGCGGCCATCTGGAGGATGTCCCAGTAGCGGTTGTCCCAGTGGTGGGCCTGGCGGGAGCGGCCTTCGAGGGTGAAGCCGGATTTGCGGTAGGCGTGGGCGGCGCGTTCGTTGTACTCGAAGACTTCGAGGTGGACGCGGTTGAGGCGGATGGTCTCGAAGGCGTGGCGCAGGACCAGGAGGGTGGTCTCGGTGCCGATGCCGCGGCCGGTGCTGTCCGGGGTGAGGGCGATCCGGAAGCTGGCGGAGGAGTTGTCGGGGTCGACGTCGGTGAGGGCGGTTTCGCCGAGGAAGCGGCCGGTGGTGGGGTCCTCGACGGCGAGGTCGAGGCGGTCGGGCTGGTCGGGGCGGGTGGCGCACCATTGGTGGATCCGGTCGCGGGTGAAGGCGGTGCGGGTGCCGGTGAGCCGGTTGGTCGTCTTGTCGGTGCAGAGTTCCCACATCGGGTCGGTGTGCCGTTCGTCGAGGGGGACGAGCCGGATGGTGGGGCCGTGCAGGGTGGGTTTCACGGCGAGGGCGGCGAGGTCGGCGGGGTTGGTGGTGTCGGCGGTCATGGCGTCCAGGATGGCGGGCCGGGTTCCGGTTCGTCCACGTATTTGATCCCGTCGTGCGGGTGCGCACCGGGCTGGAGTGCGCGCGGGGATGTGGGCGCGTGATGGGGGAATGCGCCGGTGAGTGCGCCGGGGGTGGCAGCATTTCGGCGATCGCTGGCGTCATTGCCACTGGTGGGGCTTGTCGGGTGGTGGAGATGCTGGGCCCATGAGCACTTCTGAGAGCATGCCGGTCGAGAGCATGTCGATCGCCGCCACCGACAGCACCGACGCCGGGATCGTCCCGGACACCAAGGACTGGACCTGGGTGTTGGAACGCCCGTGTCCCGACTGCGGGTTGGACACTCCGCGGGTGGTCCGGGAGGACGTTGCCGGGATGGTCCGGGCCAATGCGGAGGGCTGGCTGGCGGTGCTGGCGGGGGAGGCGGACGGACTGCGCCGCAGGCCCGCCGCGGGGGTGTGGTCGGACCTGGAGTACGCGTGCCACGTCCGGGACGTCTTCCGGCTGTTCGAGGTCCGGCTGGGCCTGATGCTGGACCTGGAGGACCCGCTGTTCCCGAACTGGGACCAGGACGACACGGCCGTCGCAGAGCGCTACGGGGAGCAGGACCCGAAGGTGGTGGCCGGGGAGCTGGCGGAGGCCGCGGAGAGGCTCGCAGGGGCCTTCGAGCGGGTGGCCGGCGAGCAGTGGGGGCGGACCGGGAACCGCAGCGACGGGGCGCGGTTCACGGTCGAGTCGTTCGCCCGGTACCTGATCCACGACCCGGTGCACCATCTGTTCGACGTGACGGGCGAACGGGTCTGAGGCCGGGCCGGGGGCGGCGGCGGGGGCGCGGGGTCACCAGCCGGAGGCCTCGCGCAGCATGGTGCGGCGCAGCCGTCCGGCCACGCTGGCGGCGTCGGTGCCGATGACGTCGGCGATCTCGGGGGCGGCGAGGCCGACGACGTAGTGCAGGATCGCCAGGTCGTCCTCGGCCGGGTGCCGGTCCGGGTCGGCGGTCACCCGGCGGGTGTGTTCGGCGACGGTGCCGCGCAGGATTTCCCAGGCGTGCGCGGTCGGGTTGGAGCTGCCCATCAACTCCCGCCAGTGCACCGCGATTTCCGCGAAGGCCTGCTGGACGGCGATGGCCGCGGCGGCGTGCTCGGTCAGCCACACGCGCGCATAGCTGAGGTACCGGGGGCGGTGGAGTTCGCAGAACGCGGTGAACTCCAGTGGTACGTCCGCCGGCTCGCCGGGCCCCGGGGGCGGCTCGGCGGAACTCTCGTGACGGTTGGTCATCTCGGCTTCTCGGAAAGGGAGATGGGTTTCTGACGGTCGATCATCTGTGCTCACTCTACGGTAGGCCCTCGGTGCGCTGGGTGACCAATCCGATGGAATGCCCGGAACCCGCCGCCGCCAGGCCGGTTCCGGTGGCGGCCGGGTGCGGCGCGGCGGCGGGACGGCCGGGAAGGTGGCCGGCGAGGGCCGGCGGGGCAGTACTGCGCAGTGGCGGGGGACTCGTAGGTGCGAGCGTGTCGCAGCTGGTCAGAGCGTTTAGGACGGCTGTGGCTGCAAGGCAGTTGATGTGACACCGTAGGGCCTGAGGAGGCTGGCGTCCACGCTCAGGGCGCGAACCTGCGCCCGCACAACCACCCGCACAACCGCACTCACGATCGTCGCGGAGATCACCACGGACGGGGGCACGGTCGTCATCACGGTGACGGTCGTGCGCGTGGCGTTGACGGCGTTGACGGCGTTGACGGAGTGCGCGGACTGGGCGCGCTGCGGAAGCGGTGGACGGCCGATGCGGTGGGCCGGGCACGCGCCGCGCGTCGGGGCGGTTCCGTGGCGGCCGGGCGCCGCCGGGCACATCGACCGCGCCCCGGCGGCCTGAACGGGACCGGCCTGAACGGAACCGGCCTGAACGGGACCGGCCGGGGCGGGAGGGCGGGCGGAGCGGCCGCCGGTCAGGAGGTCGTACGGGCCTCCGTGGGGGTGATCCGGTCGACGGCGGTGTCCCGCTCGACCTGGGTCGGGAAGGCTTCGACGGCCCGTCGCCGGGCCGCCTGTGCCACTGCGGCGGCCGCGGCCGCAGCCGCCGCGGCTGCTCCGGCGGCGGCCTCCTCGCGCTCGCGCCGGTGCGCGGCGCCTGCGGCGTGCGCCCCGGAGCCGTGCGCTGCAGAGGCGTGCGCTGCGGAGGCGTGCGGACCGACGGAGAGCGACCCGGAGGCGTGCGGACCGGCGGAGAGCGCCCCGGAGCCGTGCGTCCCCGGGGTGTGCGTCCCCGGGGTGTGCCCGCCGCCCGTGACGGCTCCGGGGGCGTGCTCCCCGGCGGGCTGCCCCGGGGCCCGTCGTCGGCGGCCGAGGGCGGCCCGGGCGGCGTGTTCCTCGGCGGCCTGTCTAGCGGCCAGGTAGGCCTGTACGGCGGCCATGCCGTAGACGGGCTGGATGAGCTGATGGCCCTTGAAGAAGGGCCTGGCCGGGGCGAACCCGGCGGCGACCACGAGGTCGCGGATCTCTGCTATCTCGGCTTCACTGCGGGCGGTGAAGCGGACCTCCCAGCCCTTCTTGTACGTATGGCCCTTTTCGCCGCTGCGGCGGGCGGGGTCCGGGCGGCGGACGTATCCGGGCAGGCGGCCGAGGCGGAGCTGGGCCGCGCGGAGGCCGGCGGTCTCGTCACGTGACATGACGTAAGCCTAGGCAATCCCCGGGGCGGGATTGACGCCTTGGGCATCCCTCGCCGTATGCCTTTGGTCACTCTGGGTCAGGCGACCAGGTCGACGATCGTTTTCGATCACATATGACAACCTGATGAGCGTCAATTACTCCAAATGAGTGAGGGTATGAGGACTTTAGTGCGGGCTGATCCCGGTTTCGCGACGGTTGGGTAACAGTGCGTCAGGGTACCGGTCGCGGGTCCGGGGGGTTGGGGATGGTGTCGGCATGAGCTACCGGATTCCGATGCCGCCGCCGTCCCTGGAGGAGCTGGCGAAGCGTCAGCAGAACGTCGTCACCGCGAGCCAGTTGCGCGCCCGGGGCGTGCCGGCCCGGATCATCACCGAGCACTGCCGTCGGGGTGGACCCTGGCAGCGGATGCTGCCCAGGGTCTACCTGCTGCAGGCCGCCGAGCCCACCCCCGAGCAGCGGATGTGGGCCGCGCTGCTGTACGCCGCGCAGAACGGTCGCGAGGAGGGCCGCCGGGAGGGTGCGGTGATCACCGGCACGGCCGCGCTGGCGCTGTACGGCTTCACCGTCGTGCCCCGGCTGCCCGCCGTGACGGGGGTGGACGTCCTGGTGCCCCGGCAGCGCCGGCTGAAGGACGTCGGTGAGGTCCGGATCCGGCGCACCGAACGGGAGTTGGTGGCCCGCTCGGTGCACGGGCTGGCCTGTGCGCCGGTGGCCCGGGCGGTGGCCGACGCGCTGGTCGAGTGGAC
The DNA here is from genome assembly GCF_042724755.1 of Kitasatospora sp. NPDC127067. Taxonomy (NCBI): domain Bacteria; kingdom Bacillati; phylum Actinomycetota; class Actinomycetes; order Kitasatosporales; family Streptomycetaceae; genus Kitasatospora; species Kitasatospora sp. NPDC127067. The sequence goes on from NZ_JBHXEM010000046.1 coordinate 48,751, forward strand.
GGCGGAGCCGTCGGGCGGCCCGGCCCCGGTGCGCGAGGTGCTGAGGGAGGCCCTCGCTCTGCCCGGGAACCACTGCACGGTGCGGGAGTTGGTGGCCGAGCTGACCGACTCCGGTCTGACCTGCGAGCCGCGGGTGCGTGCCGCGCTGGACGAACTGCTGGCCACCGAGCGGGATTTGGTGTTGGAACGGCTGGGGGGCCTGGTGGACGAGTGGCTGCTGCCGGCGCCGCTGAGCGCCCCCGAGCTGCGGATGCGCGGCGGTACGTACATCGCCGTCCCGGACCTCTACTGGCCGGAGCGGGGCGTCGCGGTGGAGGTGGACTCGGAGCTGCGCTGCGTGAGCGAGGGCGAGGCCGCCTGGGTGCGCGGCGGCCAGCACCGGATGGAGTACCTGGGCGTCCGCGTGGTGTACGTCTGCGGGGCCCGGCTGGCCGCCGACCCGGACGTGGTCGGCGGCGAACTGCGCGAGGCGTACCGGGCCGGCGGGACGGACGTGGTGGAGCTGCTGGTGGTCTGAGCGGCCCCGCGGGAACGCCCCGGCGGGCACGACCCCGCGAACACACCCCCCGGTGAGCACCCCCGCGAGCACCCCCGCGAGCACCCCCGCGAGCCGCTACGGACGGACCAGCGGTGTGCCGACCAGCTCGACCCCGGCCGCCCGCAGCTCCGCCAGCGCGGCGGCGGTGGTCTCCGCGGCGACCCCGGCGGTGAGGTCCAGCAGTACCCGGGTGGTGAAGCCCGCCCGGGCCGCGTCCAGCGCGGTCGCCCGGACGCAGTGGTCGGTGGCGATGCCGACCACGTCGATCTGGTCGACCTGCCGCTCGCGCAGCCACTCCACCGGACCGCGGTTGTTCTCGTCCAGCCCCTCGAAGCCGCTGTACGCCGCCGAGTGGGCGCCCTTGTCGAAGACCGCCTCGACCGCGCCGGAGATGACGGCGGGTGCGAAGTTGGGGTGGAAGCCCACGCCCTCGGTGCCGGCCACGCAGTGCGGCGGCCAGCTGTCGACGTAGTCCGGCTCGGCGGAGAAGTGGTCGCCCGGGTCGATGTGGTGGTCGCGGGTGGCGAGGATGTGGTGGTAGCCGGGGGAGGACTCGGCGATCAGGTCGGTGATGGCGGCGGCCACCTCGGCGCCGCCGGCGACGGCCAGGCTGCCGCCCTCGCAGAAGTCGTTCTGCACGTCGACGACGATCAGTGCCCGGTGCATGGCTCGCATCCTCGGATCTCGGGGGCCCGCGGGAGGCGGCGCCCCGGTGGGGGGAGCCCTCGGGAGTACGCGGCCCGGCCGCGGCGGGCGCGGGGGGTACTCGGGGAGCTCCGGGGGAACTCGGGGAACTCTACGGTTGACTGTAGGGAGTGGCGCGCGGGGGCGGAAGTCCCCGGGGCCGGTCCGGTGGGCCGGTCCCGGCCCCGGGCTCCGGTCAGTGGGCCGGCCCGGCGGGCAGGACCAGTTCGGTCGGCAGCACCGGGTCGCCCTTGGACAGTTGGGTGGCCGACAGCGGCAGGGCGGCGCGGGCGCGCACGTGCCGCTCGCGGGCGGCGCTCAGCGGCTCCCGGCCGACGGTCTCGCCGTCCAGCACCAGCGGCACCTGCACCAGGTGGGGGCGCAGCCCGTCCGGGACGGGTCCGGTGCCGACCACCTCGGCCTCGGCGACGCCGTCGGCGTCGGGCCGGCGGGCCGCCCACTTGCGGCCGCCGATGCTGGTCTTGCCGCCGGCCGCGCGCTTGGCGACCGGCACCATCGGCCCGCCCTCGGTCTCGGCGCGGGCGACCAGCTTGTAGACCATCGCGCAGGTCGGGTGGCCGCTGCCGGTGACCAGGCTGGTGCCGACGCCGTAGCCGTCCACCGGTGCGGCGGCCAGGGCGGCGATCGCGTACTCGTCGAGGTCGGAGGTGACGATGATCCTGGTCCGGTCGGCGCCGAGCTCGTCCAGCTGGCGGCGGACCCGGTGGGCCAGCAGGGTGAGGTCGCCGGAGTCGATCCGGACGGCGCCCAGTTCGGGGCCGGCCACCTCGACGGCGGTGCGCACGGCCTCGCGCAGGTCGAAGGTGTCGACCAGCAGCGTGGTGCCCTTGCCCATGGAGGCGATCTGCGCCGTGAAGGCGTCCCGTTCGCTGTCGTGCACCAGGGTGAAGGCGTGGGCGGCGGTGCCGGTGGTCGGGATGCCGTGGGTGTAGCCGGCCTCCAGGTCGGAGGTGGCGGCGAAGCCGGCCACGTAGGCCGCTCGGGCGGCGGCGACGGCGGCGTGCTCGTGGGCGCGGCGGGCGCCCATCTCGATCACCGGGCGGCCGCCGGCGGCGGCGGTCATCCGGGAGGCGGCGGCGGCGATGGCCGAGTCGTGGTTGAGGATCGAGAGGATCACCGTCTCCAGGATCACGGCCTCGGCGAAGCTGCCCTCGACGGTGAGCAGCGGCGAGCCGGGGAAGTAGACCTCGCCCTCGGGGTAGCCGTGGATGTCGCCGCGGAAGCGGTAGTCGGCGAGGAAGCGCAGGGTGGTCTCGTCGACCACGTCCTGGTCGGCGAGCCAGTCCAGCTGGGGGGTGGTGAAGCGGAAGTTCTCGACGGCGTCCAGGACCCGACCGGTGCCGGCCATGACGCCGTATCGGCGGCCGCTCGGCAGGCGGCGGGTGAAGACCTCGAAGACGGAGCGGCGGTGCGCGGCCCCGCTGCGCAGGGCGGCCTGCAGCATGGTGAGCTCATAGCGGTCGGTGAGCAGCGCGGTCGAGCCGGCCGCGCGCACGGAAGTGGCGTCCATACGGATGATGCTACTACCACTTAGCGTCAGAGTGACGATTTCTCGGCGAGCGTGCCGGGCCGGAATCGCCGGGGTGTCCCCCGGATGGCAGCATGGGGCATGAGGGGTTACGGACGACTGTGCAGCGAGGAGGACCCGGCTTGAGCGTCGCGCCCGTGGAGATCGAGCGCCCGGAGGTCGAGGGGGTGCCGGTGACCGAGCCGGACACGCCCTGGGTGACCATCGTGCACAACGACCCGGTCAATCTGATGAGCTACGTCCAGTACGTCTTCCAGGCCTACTTCGGCTATCCGAAGGACAAGGCCCGGAAGCTGATGATGGACGTCCACACCAAGGGCCGGGCGGTGGTCTCCAGCGGCTCCCGCGAGGAGATGGAGCGCGACGTCCAGGCGATGCACGGCTACGGCCTCTGGGCGACGCTGCAGCACGACTGACGCCGGACCGACCGGCGCCGGCGGTACGGGCGCCGGCGCGACCGGTGCACAGGCGGCCGGGGCCGGCCCGACGGGTGCCGGACCGCCGGCCGTACGACCGAAGACGACGAAGACGGGCTGACCGATACAGATGGCTGGGTTGTTCGAGAGTGCCGGCGGTGGCGGCGCGGCGATCGCGCTGGACGAGTGGGAGGCCTCCATCCTGCGCTCGCTGGAAGTGCAGTTGCTGGAGCTGATCGGCCCCGGCCCGGGCGGGGAGGGTGGCGACCCCTTGGCCGCGCTGTTCGCCGAGGGTCCGACCGAGGCTCCCGCCGACCCGGCGCTGGCCCGGCTCTTCCCGGACGCCTACGGCGACCCGGGGAAGCCGGAGGACGAGGAGGCCAGGGTCGCGTCCGGCGAGTTCCGCCGCTTCACCGAGCTGGACCTGCGGGCCCGCAAGCGGGACGACGCGCTGTTCGTGGTCCGGGCGCTGGACGGCCTCGGCGACGGCGGGGTGCTCAAGCTGGCGGTGCCCGACTGTCAGCGCTGGCTGGGCGCGCTGAACGACCTGCGGCTGGCCGTCGGCGTCCGGCTGGAGGTCACCGAGGACGACGAGGACGGCCTCTACGAGTTGCCGGACGGCGACGAGCGCAAGCCGCTGGTGATGGCGTACCTGTGGCTGGGGGCTCTGCAGGAGTCGCTGCTGGAGGCCATGGCGGACTGAGTCCGAGCGGAACCGCCCCTCGGGAGAGCGATCCTGCCCGATTCCGGGCAAGCCCCGGCCGTTTCGTCCAGAATGTGGACGATTGGCCGGGGCATTTCTTATGAAAATCGGGCAAACCATACCAGGTCATGCTCAAATAACGCTCAGATGGACACCGCTGTCCGAACTTCGCGTGGTACGACTTCTCCACCCCCGAGACCGACCAGGACGGTGCACAGTGGCCGAGAAGTTGTACGACGAAAGGGTCGACAGCGCGGCGGATGGCGAAGGCTACGAGCGCGGGCTCGGCAGCCGCCAGATCCAGATGATCGCGATCGGCGGAGCGATCGGCACCGGCCTGTTCCTCGGCGCCGGCACCGCGATCTCCCGCTCCGGCCCGAGCCTGATCCTCTCCTACGCCGTCGCCGGCCTGGTGATCTTCGTGATCATGCGGGCGCTCGGCGAACTGCTCACCTACCGACCGGTCTCCGGCAGCTTCGCCGAGTACGCCCGGGAGTTCCTCGGCCCCTTCGCCGGCTACGTGACCGGCTGGACGTACTGGCTGTTCTGGGTCGTCACCGGCATGGCGGAGACCACCGCCGCCGCCGTCTACGTGCGGTTCTGGGCGCCCGACATACCGCAGTGGGTCAGTGCGCTGACCTTCCTGGTCCTGCTCTACGCGGCCAACCTGATCTCGGTGAAGCTGTTCGGCGAGATCGAGTTCTGGTTCTCCATGGTCAAGGTCACCGCCATCATCGGCATGATCCTGATCGGCGTCGGGGTGCTGACCCTCGGCTTCAGCAAGGCCGGTGACACCGCGTCGCTCGGCCACCTCTGGCAGGACGGCGGCTTCTTCCCCCAGGGCATCGGCTCCACCGTGATGACCCTTCAGATCGTCATGTTCGCCTACCTGGGCGTCGAACTCGTCGGCGTCACCGCGGGCGAGAGCGAGAACCCCGAGAAGACCCTGCCGCGGGCCATCAACACCCTGCCCTGGCGGATCATGCTGTTCTACATCGGCGCGCTGGTGGTCATCCTCTCGCTCGTGCCGTGGACCGAATTCCGGCCCGGAGTCAGCCCGTTCGTCGCCGCCTTCGGCAAGATCGGCATCCCGGCGGCGGCCGGCATCATCAACTTCGTGGTGCTCACCGCCGCGCTCTCCTCCTGCAACTCCGGGATGTACTCCACCGGCCGCATGCTGCGCGACCTCGCGCTGCGCGGCCAGGCCCCGGGACGGCTCACCAGGCTCAACTCCCGCCGCACCCCGGCCTTCGCGATCACCGTCTCCTGTCTGCTGATGGGGATCGGCGTGGTGCTCAACGGCGTCGTCCCGGCGCGGGCGTTCGAGTACATCACCTCGGTCGCCACGGTCTGCGGCCTGTGGACCTGGGCGATGATCCTGATCTCCCAGATCCGCTACCGCCGGGCCTGGCGGGCCGGCCACCTGCCGGCGCCCACCTTCAAGGCACCCGGCGGCGCCTGGGTCAGTTGGGCCGCGCTCGCCTTCCTCGCCCTGGTCGTGGTGCTGATCGGCCTGGACCGGGACAACCGGATCTCGCTGTTCGTCTTCCCGTGCTGGGCCGTGCTGCTGGTGGTCGGCTACCAGGTGCTCAAGCGCCGCGACCCGCGGGCCCTCCACGACGTCGCCGCGGACCGGCAGCCCGCCGGCGACGGCAACCTGCCCGCCGGCGACGGGAGCCTGGACGCCCGCTGACCGGGCCCGGACGCCACGGCCCGGCCCCGGCCCCGGCGCCACGGACCGGAAGCGGACACCCACCACCCGGACGCGGACACCCGCCGGCCGGACGTGGACACCGACCGACCGCGCCTCGGACGCCCCGGCGGACAGCCGCCGGGGCGTGGCTATCCTGGCCCGCATGCTGACCATCACCCGAGAACTCCGCGACCGGATCGTGGCCCACGCCCGCGCCGACCACCCGGACGAGGCCTGCGGCGTGGTCGCCGGACCGGCCGGCAGCGGCCGGCCCGAGCGGTTCGTCCCGATGCTCAACGCCGCCCGCTCGCCCACCTTCTACGAGTTCGACTCGGGCGACCTGCTCAAGCTCTACCGCGAGATGGACGACCGGGACGAGGAGCCAGTGATCGTCTACCACTCGCACACCGCCACCGAGGCCTACCCCTCGCGCACCGACGTGAGTTACGCCTCCGAGCCGTTCGCCCACTACGTCCTGGTCTCCACCGCCGAGGGCGAGGGCGAGGACGACCCGTACCAGTTCCGCTCGTTCCGCATCGTGGACGGCGAGATCACAGAGGAAGACGTGCAGGTCGTCGAGGCCTACCCGGTCTGACCGGCACCTCCGCGGACGCGGCCCGCCGACCCCTCCCGACGGGGCGGCGGGCCGCCGTCGTCTCAGCCCTGGGAACGGGAACATCCGGATCCCGAGACAGCCATGTCGGAGCGGGCCCGGGAATCTATACGATGAGCCCATGCGTTCCGTCGATGTGAGCACTCAGGCCCCGGGCACCCGCCTCGTGGCGCGCCTGCACATCGACCTGTGCCGGCACGCCGGTGCGATCTGTCCCGGCACGCCCGCGCGCTCGCGCTGAGAGCCGCTTCACCACCTCACCCGGGCCCGCCGCCCCCGGCGACGCCGAGCCCGGGGCGACCGCCCCGCCGCCTCCGCCGCGGCCCACTCACTCCACGACTCGCCCAGGAGCGCACTCATGGCCATCGAGGTCCGCATCCCGACCATCCTCCGCACCTACACCGACGGCGCCAAGGCCGTCGAGGGCAACGGCAGCAACCTCGGGGAACTCTTCACCGACCTCGACGCCCGCCACCCGGGCATCGCCGCCCGCCTGGTCGAGGGCGGCGAGCTGCGCCGCTTCGTCAACGTCTACCTGAACGACGAGGACGTCCGCTTCCTGGAGGGCATCTCCACCGCCCTCGCCGACGGCGACAGCGTCACCATCCTGCCCGCCGTGGCCGGCGGCGCCCGCTGACCTCCCGGTTCCCCCGCCCGCACGGCGGGGGAACCGCCCTCTCCACCCCACCGCCTTGGCCGGAGGCCCCCCTTGCGTTACGACAGTCCGCTCGAAGCCGTCGGCAACACCCCGCTGGTCCGTCTGCCGAGGCTGTCCGCCGCCGTCCCCGGCAACGCCGACGGCCTGGTGAGCCTCTGGGCCAAGCTGGAGGACCGCAACCCGACCGGCTCGATCAAGGACCGCCCGGCCCTGCACATGATCGAGCGCGCCGAGGCCGACGGCCGGCTCACCCCTGGCTGCACCGTCCTGGAGCCCACCAGCGGCAACACCGGCATCTCGCTGGCCATGGCCGCCAAGCTCAAGGGCTACCGGATGGTCTGCGTGATGCCGGAGAACACCAGCGAGGAGCGGCGCGAACTGCTCCGCATGTGGGGCGCCGAGATCATCCCCTCCCCGGCGGCCGGCGGCTCCAACACCGCCGTACGGATGGCCAAGGAGATCGCCGCCGAGCACCCCGACTGGGTGATGCTCTACCAGTACGGCAACCCCGACAACGCGGGCGCCCACTACACCGGCACCGGCCCCGAGATCCTCGCCGACCTGCCCACCGTCACCCACTTCGTAGCGGGCCTCGGCACCACCGGCACCCTGATGGGCGTCGGCCGCTACCTGCGCGAAAAGGTCCCCGGCGTGAGGATCGTCGCCGCCGAACCGCGCTACGACGACGTGGTGTACGGGCTGCGCAACCTCGACGAGGGCTTCGTCCCCGAGCTGTACGACGCCGAGGTGCTCACCACCCGCTTCTCGGTCGGCTCCGCGGACGCCGTCCGCCGTACCCGTGAACTCCTCCAGCAGGAGGGCATCTTCGCGGGCGTCTCGACCGGCGCCATCCTGCACGCGGCGATCGGCGTCGGGCGCAAGGCGGCGGCCGCGGGGGAGCGCGCGGACATCGTCTTCGTGGTCGCCGACGGCGGCTGGAAGTACCTGTCCACCGGCATCTACACCGCCGAGTCCACCGAGGCCGCCGTCGAGGCGTTGCAGGGCCAGCTCTGGGCGTAGGGCCCAGGGCGCAGGGCCCGTCCCGTGGATCCTCGCCGGGCCCGCGGCATCCGCGGGCAGGCCGCTAACCGCGCGGCAGCGCCCGCTGCGCCCGGGCCCAGACCTGCCGGTCCACCGCGCCGGCCCGGCGGCGGAAGGCCGACAGCGGTACCTCGCGCAGCTCGTCGGTCTCCAGCCAGCTGGCCCGGCCCTCCCGGTCGCCCACCGTCCCGGGCGGCAGCGGCAGTACGCCCGGGCGTTCCGCGTGGTGCTTGCTGGTGATCTTGGCGACGGTGGCGGTCCGGCCGCGCACCCGCAGCACCAGGCACGGGCGGTCCTTGGACCCGGGCCCGTCCTCGAACGGCACCTGCGCCCACCAGATCTCCTGCGGCTCGGGGCCGGCCCCCGGCCGCGGCTTCGGGCCGGTCGGCCCGGCCGGGCGCGGGGCCGGGCGGGTGCGCCGCACCAGCGCCGCCGCGGCGGCGGCCAGCAGCGCGACGCCCAGCAGCGACAGGACGAGCCAGGTAGCGGTCATGCCGTTCATGCGGCGAACCGTACCGGGCCGGGGTGAACGCCACTACCGTGCCGGCCGTGACAGTCGGGCATTTGTCCGCGCATTGCTTCCGGTTCGTCACGGAACTGCCACAATGCCCGTTCTGTGCCCGGAGTCCCGGTCGGTCCGGCAAGGCTGCGTCACGAACGTCCGCCCCCGTCCCCCGGAGGTGCCCCCGTGACCCGTGGCCCCGAGCTGTGGTCCTGCGCCGAGATCGCCCGCCACATCAACGTCCGGCCCGCGACCGTCCGCAGTTACCGCCGGCACCGGCTGCTGCCCGATCCGGACGTGATCGACGGCAGCGGCCGCCCGCGGTGGTACCCGTTCACCATCCGTACCTGGGCCCGCAACCGGCCCCGGCGCCGCTGATCCCCGGCCCGTCAACCGCCCCCGCTCCCGCTCCCGGCGTTCTGGTGATTCCGCCCACAGCCCGGCACGGGGACGGGGGCAAAGTGCCGCTCCGCCCTTACCCTCGACACACCAACGCAGTGCTACCGGCCGGTTCGCCGCGCCCGGCCTGCCGTTTTCCATGCCGTTTTCCATGCTGTCCGGTGGAGGGCGGCGATGCCGTTTTCCAGCAGCAGCCAGGATGTGTCGGGGCGGAGGGGCTCGGATGAAACTGACCGTGGTGGGGTGTTCGGGGAGCTTCCCGGCCGCCGACTCGCCCTGCTCCAGCTACCTGGTCGAGGCCGAGGGCTACCGCGTCGTGCTCGACCTCGGCAACGGAGCCCTCGGCGCCCTCCAGAAGTACACCGGCCTCTACGACGTCGACGCCGTCCTGCTCAGCCACCTGCACGCCGACCACTGTGTCGACCTGTGCGCCTACTGGGTGGCCCGCAACTACCGCGCCGAGGGCTGCCCCGAACTGCTGCCCGTGTACGGTCCGGCCGGCACCGCCGAGCGGCTCGCCCGCGCCTACGACATGCCGGAGAACCCCGGGATGAAGGAGGTGTTCGAGTTCCGCACGCTCACCCCCGGCAGCTTCGAGCTCGGCCCGTTCCGGATCGGCGTCGCCCAGGTCAACCACCCCGTCGACGCCTTCGCCTTCCGGCTGGAGCACGACGGCCGCTCACTGGTCTACAGCGGGGACACCGGCGAGAGCGCCGAACTCGTCGAACTCGCCCGCGACACCGACCTCTTCCTCTGCGAGGCGGCGTACATCGACGGGCGCGACACCTATCGGGCCGTCCACCTCAACGGCCGCGAGGCGGGCGAGCACGCCGCCGCGGCCGGCGCCCGCCGGCTCGTCCTCACCCACATCCCCCCGTGGACCGACGCCGAGCACAACCGGCGGGACGCCGCGGCCGCCTACCCGGGGCCGGTCGAGGTCGCCCGGGCCGGTGCGGTGTACGAGGTCTGAGCAGTTCGGCGGGGGTTGCGCGGGGTTCCGCGGAATTCCCGGGAATAAGTTCCGGGACGACCTGCAACCTCGCCGCCCCCCGTACGTCCTAGTAGGTGAGCGGCGGGAAACGCCGTCGGAACGGTCGGCCCGTCGGGCGCGGCCGCGATCACACCACTCACCAGGCTTGCTTCGTGCTGCCCGGATCCGGCGTGCCGGTCCGGAGCGGAAATCCAGGGGGATCCCATGCGCAAGACCAACCGTGCCCTGAACCGGGCCCGCCGGCTCGTTCCGGCGGTCGCGCTGACCGCCGCGCTGGTGGCCGGCGGCGCCGTGACCGCGACCCCGGCGTTCGCCACCGCCGGGCCGCTCAGCCTGACCGTGCACGCCCCGGCGGTGGTCGGCTTCGCGGGCGGGCCGGTCGAGTTCACCGAGCACATCGGCAACCCGGGGGACCAGGGCACGTCCGTCGTGCTGGACTTCGAGATCGAGAGTGACCTCGGGACGCCGCCGGACGCCCTGAGCCTCGACTACTTCAGCGACATGACCGGTGGCTGGCTGCCGGTGGACCTGAAGGCGCGCTCCGAAGGGAACCGGATGGTCAACGCGGGCGGCACCGGCAAGGTGACGGTCCCGGCGGGCGGCACCGACGTCAGGCTCCGCCTCGGTGTTCCGATGGGCAAGCCGCACGACGGGGCCACCAACGGCGGCACCGGCCCGAACCTCGCCTTCCGCACCGCGGTCAAGGGCTGGTGGCAGGACTCCCCGGTCGAGCCGCCGCTCAACGACACCCACGTGATCAACGTGGAGGGGATCACCAACGGAGTGTCCGGGGTCCCGGCCACCGCCGTCGCGGGCGGGGCGCCCATCGAGTTCGACGCGGTGCTCAGGAACCCGACGCCGTCCGCCTACACCAACCTCGGCAACGTGCTGTTCACCGACCGGCACGCCAGGGTCGAGGTCCGCGGCGCCGACGGCACCTGGACCGTCCTGGCGCCGGTCACCACCGAGGCCGAGCCCCCGGCGGGCTTCTACCTGGACGGCCGCAACTCCTCGGCGGCCCCCGGGAGTTCGCAGACCAAGCGGGTCCGGGTCAGCTACCCGGCCGACATGCAGCCGGGCGCGACCGAGCTGAACCCCTGCGTGTTCGTCAACGAGGGCGACGGCATGCCCTTCCGCGGCACCACCATGTGCTCGCCCGGCGCCACCGTCCGGGTCGTCGCCCCGGAACCGAAGCCCACCACCACGCCCGCCCCGACCGGCACCCCGGAGAGCACCGGGACCCCGGCCCCGACCCCGTCCACCGGCTCGAACGGTTCGAACGGCTCGAAGCCGCAGCTGGGCGGCGACGCGCCCGCCGCCCAGCAGGCCGGCGACGTCACCAGGGCACCGGCCGCTTCGGCGCCCGCCGCGCCCGCGGGCGACGCCCCGGCGGCCGGTGACCGGCCGGTGGGCGGCCACCTGGCCTCCACCGGCGCCGACAGCGACCGGACCGGCCTGATCGCGGGCGCCGGAGCGCTGCTGGTGGGCGCCGGCGCGGGGGCCTTCTTCCTGGCCCGCCGCCGCCGCACCAGCTGACCGCCCGCCGTGGGGGGGCCCCGCGGGCGGGCCCGGCCGGCCCCCCCCCCGCCGCGGCACCCCCGCGGGCCCCGGGGGGCCCCC